>JAYODZ010000086.1:0-8402 GCA_038106515.1 Rhodobiaceae bacterium | reverse complement strand
GATATAAACAGATTGGGTCAGCTTCTCATTGCCATTCGTCTGCGATAATGCCTTCGCCCATAGACCTGGCTTAACCTTGCCTTTCGATATTTCTAAAGCAACAGCCTCGTATATCTGCTCCTCAAGCAATCGGTCTGCAGCAGACTTGAACAATTTGACCATATTAACTCCAACGTTCAGGTAGAGAAAAACGCCATGAAAGACTATCACCAAGACTATATTCCTTTACCCAAAACACACAATCAGATTATTCCGTAAAACTCACCACACAATGCCTCTAGGAAGGCCATAGAGAGTCATACAGAGGCTTATTGTGTCATCAGGTTGTCTGGCATAGGCTATGATGAGATTGGCTTAAATATTGTTGCAAGAGAGTTTGTGCCTGTGTTGAGAAGACTAATATTACCCCTGCGATTGCTATCAGTGCTTCTAATGCTTGGCTTGGTCTATGGCTGTGATGATATTCCTAACCCGTTTGTTGATTATTATGAGAAGGCGCAACAGGCGAGAGAAGCTGGAGATTTAGAGGCAGCTGTTAAGTGGTACACAAAAGCAGCGGAGCAAGGAGATGTAAAAGGACAATATATCTTAGCACTTATATACTATTCTGGTCATGGCGTTGCTGAAGACCATAAAAAGGCTTTGTATTGGTATACCAAAGCTGCAGAGCAAGGATATACAGAAGCACAATTAATCGTAGCTGTTATGTACCGTCATGGTCAGGGTACCCCTAAAGACAATAAGTTGGCTGTGTATTGGTACACCAAAGCAGCAGAACTAGGGCAAGCGGAAGCACAAAGCCTGCTAGGGTTTATGTACTACCACGGTGAGGGTGTTCCTAAAGATATTATCAAAGCACATATGTGGTTTAACATTAGCGCATCCAATGGCGATTTGAATGGAAAATCTGGTAAGGAAATAGCTGAACAAGAAATGTTATATTCTCAAATTGATAAAGCAGAAAAGATGGCCAAAGAGTGGGTAGCTAAAAACTACAAAGGTTGTTGAAACTAGTCTGCCAAATAAACCCAACTATGAAACACCGCCTATTTTAACTCGCTATATGGCAGGGTCTATTTATATATATCCATTCAGCCTGTTTTTTGGAGTGGGGGTTTAGGGGTAAACCTTAGGGGTAAAACACAAAACCCCAGACACAAAAACACTGAATTTATTGAGTAAATAAAGGCCAAATATAGATGGCGGAGAGAGAGGGATTCGAACCCTCGAGACGTGTTACCGCCTACACGCTTTCCAAGCGTGCGCCTTCAGCCACTCGGCCACCTCTCCTTATTGGCGCCACGAACGCGTCGTGGCGAAGACCTCGATGTCTTAAGCGCAGACGCCGATGGCGTCAAGCCGCCCTAATCTTCCATCTTGAGCGCCGCGATAAAAGCCGATTGCGGAATTTCGACCTTGCCGAACTGCCGCATTTTTTTCTTACCTTCTTTTTGCTTATCCAACAGCTTGCGCTTACGGCTGACGTCGCCGCCATAACATTTGGCGGTCACATCTTTGCGCAAAGCCGCGATGGTTTCGCGGGCAATGACCTTACCACCCAGAGCCGCTTGGATCGGGATTTTAAATAAATGCCGCGGGATTAAATCCTTCAGCCGCTCGCACATAGCCCGCCCCCGCATTTCAGCGCGATCGCGGTGAACAATCATCGACAGAGCATCAACCGGCTCGCCATTGACCAAGAGAGACATTTTCACGAGAGGGCCAGCTTCATACCCCGTGATGTGGTAGTCAAAACTGGCATAACCTTTCGACACTGATTTCAAACGGTCGTAGAAATCAAACACCACCTCATTGAGCGGCAAATCATATTCCACCATGGCGCGGTTACCGGCATAGGTCAGATTGGATTGCCGGCCGCGACGGTCTTCGCACAATTTTAGCACCGCGCCCAAATAATCATCTGGCACGAGAATAGACGCTTTGATCCACGGCTCCTTGACCTCGGCAATTTTTACGACATCGGGCATATCGGCCGGATTATGTAATTCGCGCATCGACCCGTCGGTCATGGTTAATTGATACACGACGCTGGGCGCGGTGGTAATCAAATCAATATCAAATTCGCGCTCGAGGCGTTCGCGGATGATCTCTAAATGTAGCAGACCGAGAAAGCCGCAACGGAAGCCAAAACCCAGCGCTGCTGAGCTTTCCATTTCATAATTAAAAGAGGCGTCATTGAGACGCAATTTTCCCATCGCTTCGCGCAAGTCCTCAAACTCGCTACTGTCAACGGGAAACAGACCACAAAACACCACTGGCTGCGCGTCTTTAAATCCAGATAGCGGCTTGCTGCATGGCTGACGATCATCGGTAACCGTGTCGCCGACGCGCGTGTCTGCCACCTCTTTGATCGCCGCCGTGAAAAAGCCAATCTCGCCCGGGCCAAGCGAAGGAACTGATTGCCGCTTGGGGTTAAAGACACCCACCTGATCGATGAGGTGGGTTGCCCCTGACGACATCATGCGAATTTTTTGTCCTTTTTTCATCTCGCCATCGACGACGCGAATGAGCACAACAACGCCGAGATAGCTATCATACCAGCTATCTACCAGCATCGCTTTCAGCGGCGCTTTGCGGTCACCCTTCGGAGACGGCAAGGCGTGGACAATGGCTTCGAGAACATCGGCAATGCCCATCCCTGTTTTGGCTGAAACCTCGATCGCGTTCGAGGCATCGAGGCCAATCACGTCTTCAATCTGCGCTCGCACCCGCCCCGGATCAGCGGCGGGCAGGTCGACTTTATTGAGGACGGGCAAGATCTCGTGGTTCACATCAATCGCCTGATAGACATTGGCCAGCGTTTGCGCTTCAACGCCCTGGCTGGCATCGACAATCAGCAGCGAGCCTTCACATGCAGCGAGCGAGCGGTTCACCTCGTAAGCAAAGTCGACATGCCCTGGCGTGTCGATAAGATTGAGCTGATAGGTCTCGCCATTTTGCGCCTTATAGGTCAAGCGCACGGTTTGGGCCTTAATCGTAATGCCGCGCTCGCGCTCAATATCCATATTATCGAGCACCTGCTCCGTCATCTCGCGATCGGTAAGACCGCCCGTTAGCTGAATCAGGCGATCCGCCAAGGTCGACTTGCCGTGATCAATATGGGCGATAATCGCGAAATTTCGGATATGGGTTAGCTCGGTCATGCAAGGGATATAGCACTGCCTTAGGCTTTAGCCAATGCGGCATTCTTCGGAAAAAATGTCGCTTCAACGCCGCAGATGCGCCCCTGTCGCTTTGGCAACAGCGTCGATGATTTTAGTGCTGACCGCGTCAATCTCAGCATCGGTCAGGGTCGCCTCTCGCGGTTGCAAGGTGACTTCAATAGCTATTGATTTATGGCCGGCTTGAACACCCTGACCGACAAACACATCGAAAACATGGACAGCATCGATGAGCGTTTTTTCGGCGCCTTTGGCGGCGCGCAGAATGTCTTCGACCGCCACCGTGTCGGCGACCTCAAAAGCAAAATCGCGATGCACAGTTTGCAAATTAGACAGGTGCAAGACCGCCTTGGTCTGCCCCTTACGCGCCTTGGCGGCGGGCAAATTGAGCGGGAAGATCTCGCAGACAACGAGGCCGTCGGGCAGCGCTAAGTCAGCAGCCACCGCTGGATGCAGGGTGCCGAAATAAGCCAAGGGCTGGCGCGGGTCGCGATACAACACCCCCGATTGCCCCGGGTGATAATAGGATGGCACATCTTGACTGCTGCGCAATGAAGTCGCATCGACGCCTAGGCTCGACAAGACGGCGAGACAATCAGCCTTGGCATCAAAACTATCAAATGCGGCACGCGCTTGCCGCCAATCGCGTGACACACGGTCGCCGAACCGAACCGCTGCAGCTGACAGAGTTTGTTCGCCGGGTTGCGGGCCGGTAAAAATCGTGCCGACTTCAAACAGGCCGAAATCAGATAGACCACGATCGGCATTACGCGCGACCGCCGCCAATAAACCCGGTAGCAAAGACGGCCGCATGTGGCTTAAATCGGACGAGATCGGGTTGGCCAAACGGAGCGCGGGGTGTCCGCCAAAAGCGGTTGCAAAATTTTCCGCAACGAAGGACCAAGTTACCGCTTCGACCAATCCACGCGCCGCCAAAGCGCGGCGCGTCTGCCGCGTTTTACGTTGCGGGTCGGTTAAAATTGGTCGCGCCACGGGCGATAAAATAGGCAACGGCGTGCTCGGCACATTCGCCAGACCGTATATGCGGATAATCTCTTCAACCAAATCAACAAGGCCCGTAATATCGGGGCGCCAGCTGGGCGCCGTCACCTGCCAGTCAGCGCTAACCTCAAAGCCCAAATCGGCCAAAATATCTCGCATGCGGGCTTCTTCAAGATCAACGCCAGAGTGTTTGAGAACGAGCAGCGGATTAAACTGCGCCGTAAATCTGAGATCAGGAACTGTGCCAGCTGTGACCGTTTCGCTGGCTTCGCCACCGCAAAGCTCAAGGATCATGGCACTCGCCAAGGCGAGCCCCGTATCAACCGAAGCTGGGTCAACGCCACGCTCGAAGCGATAACGCGCATCGCTCTCAATGCCGTGACGGCGGCCACTCATCGCGATTGCGGTTGGCTCAAACCAGGCGCTCTCAATAAACACGTCTTTTGTGGTCAGCTCGCAGCCCGAAGCTTTGCCGCCCATAATGCCGCCAAGCCCCAATACACCGGCATCATCAGCGATAACGCAATCATCCGGTGTCACTTTATATTCTGCATCATCGAGAGCGATAAAGGCCTCGCCATCCTGACCAGCCCGCGCTGCTATGCTGCCCGAAACCCGTTCAAGATCATAAACATGCAAGGGCCGACCACGATCGAAGGAAATATAATTGGTAATATCGACCAAACTATTGATCGGACGCAGACCAATCGCTTTCAAGCGTGCCTGCAACCAATCTGGGCTCGGCCCATTTTTGACATTGCGAATAACGCGGCCAGTAAATACCGCACAGCCAGCCGCCACCGACAGCGAAATCGGGCACGCCCCATGCGCTGCAACCGAAGCAATGGCATCTTCTTTTAGTGTGCCAAGGCCCGCGGCAGCCAAGTCGCGGGCGATCCCCCGCACCCCGAGGCAATCGGGGCGATTGGGGGTGATAGCGATTTCAATTACAGGGTCATTGAGCCCCAATATATCGGCCGCGGGAGCGCCGACTTCGGCGCTTTCGGGCAATTCAATAATGCCATCATGATCGTTTGAAATATCCAGCTCGGCGCCCGAGCACATCATGCCGCGGCTTTCAACGCCGCGAATTTTGGCTTTGCCAAGCACCAGCCCATTGGCTGGAATGGTGGCGCCTTCGCGCGCCAAAATACCCTTCAAGCCGGCGCGCGCATTCGGCGCACCGCAGACAACTTGCGTGATCCCAGCACTTGTTTGCACCTGACAGACCTGCAAACGATCCGCCTCAGGGTGCGGCTTGGCATCAATGATCTCGGCAACTTCAAAGTCAGCCAGCGTCTCGGCCGGATTATTGACGGCTTCCACTTCCAGACCGATCAGCGTTAGGCATTCGGTAATTTCGGCGAGCGTTGCTTGCGTGTCGAGATGATCGCGTAGCCAAGAGAGGGTAAATTTCATCTTGGCCCCCTATTTCTGCGACAGTCCGCGCGCTAGCTCGGGAATGTCGAGCGGCACAAATCCATAATGCTTCAGCCATCGCAAATCCGCGTCGAAGAAAGCGCGCAAATCGGGCATGCCGTATTTCAGCATGGCGAGACGGTCAATCCCCATCCCAAAGGCAAAACCTTGATATTTGTCGGCATCGACGCCTGCGGCTTGCAGGACAGAGGGGTGTACCATGCCGCTACCGCCGATTTCCAGCCAGTCCGATCCGACTCCGGGTTGGACAACGCCGCCGGAGCGATCGCATTGCATATCAACTTCCATGCTCGGCTCGGTGAAGGGGAAATAGCTCGGACGGAACCTGATCTCGATATCTTCGACTTCAAAAAATGCCGCGAGGAAAGATTCCAAAGTCCATTTGAGGTGGCCCAAATGCGTCGTCTCATCGACCATCAGGCCTTCGATCTGATGAAACATGGGCGTGTGCGTCTGGTCACTATCGCAACGATAAGTGCGCCCGGGCGCCACAAAACGGAAAGGCGGCTGACCGGCTTCCATAGTACGAATTTGCACTGGGCTCGTATGGGTGCGCAATAACAGGCCGTCTTCACCAGGGAAGTAGAAAGTGTCATGCATTTGCCGTGCTGGATGCGTTTCGGGAATATTCAAGGCCGAGAAATTATAAAAATCCGTCTCAATATCCGGCCCATCGGCAATGGCAAAACCGAGATCGGCAAATATCGCCGCCAACTCATCCATCACCTGACTTATCGGGTGAATACGGCCCGTCGTGCTGGCATCCTCGGCAACGGGCAACGAGACATCTATCCGCTCCGCGGCCAAGCGTACTAGCAAAGCAGCATTTTCTATATCGTGCTTACGACTGACCAGAGCATCGGTGACGCGTTGCTTGAGGCCATTAATCAAAGGCCCTTGGTGTTTGCGCGTCGCGTCATCCATACCGCCCAACTGCTTGAGGAGGTCGGAGACGCTGCCCTTTTTGCCAAGCGCCGCGACGCGCACAGCCTCAAGGCTCTGCGCATCGCTGGCAGCCGTAATCTGCGCGATAATATCTGCTTCGAGTTGGTCGAGAGCCTGATCGGCCATCACGGCCTCACCCCGACGCTAGGCCAGAGCCTCACGGGCTTTACTCACCAGCGCTTCGAAAGCGGCCGGCTCGTGAATAGCCAGATCTGACAGAACTTTACGATCAACCTCAACACCAGCTTTGGATAAGCCATCGATGAAGCGACCATAGGTCAGGCCATGCATACGGCTGGCGGCGTTAATCCGCTGAATCCAAAGCGCGCGGAAATTACGCTTCCGGGCGCGGCGATCGCGATAGGCGTATTGCCCTGCTTTCGTCACTGCTTGTTTAGCGACTTTGATCGTATTCTTACGACGGCCGTAATAGCCTTTCGCTTTTGCGAGAACTTTTTTATGGCGTGCATGAGAAGTCACGCCGCGTTTCACACGAGACATATCTACCTACTCCTCTAGCTTAGCCGTTTGGCATATATTTACGGACGATTTTCGCATCAGCTGCTGCCATAATCGTGGTGCCGCGCTTATTGCGAATTTGCTTACTTGTCCGCTTGATCATTCCGTGCCGCTTGCCAGTTTGGCCGCAACGGATTTTACCCGACGCCGTCAGCTTAAAACGCTTCTTGGCCCCGCTTTTGGTCTTCATTTTGGGCATTTCGCTCTCCTTCTTGCATCCTTGACGATGCGATACTAGCTTTGCGCACCAACACGGCAGCCCTATCAGCCGGCCGGTGCCGATTTCTCCCTTGCGGAGAAGCTCGAGTTATAAGCATATAAGGTAATTTTGCAAGCCCCTGAATGGTGCTGCAAGGCCAAGCGAGAAAGGCGCAGATATGATTGCCAATATTGCTCATCGCGGCGGCGCCGCCTTATGGCCCGAAAACACCCTCGAAGCCTTTGCGCAATCCATTTCTATGGGCGCCGCGGGGATCGAATTCGACCTACAAATGGCTGCAGATGGCGGCCTTTACATCTATCATGACGAGCGTATCCGGCAGGCGCATTGGGGCGATGCTTTGGGGCCTCAGCCAGCACCCCTCCCCCGCTTTCGCGACCTCTCCCATAGCCAAATCGGGCAACTCGATGTTAGCGAAGTCGGCCAAACCCGCTATCCCGCGCCCTTTGCACCGGTAGCCGGAGCGCGCGTTCCGACTTTGGAGGCCTTATTAGCGTTGGTCGATCAACAGGCCCATCCGTCTTTTCGGCTCTATGCCGAGTTAAAAACCGACATGATACGCCAAGACGAGGCCATCAAACTGGGCGCCGCCTTTGTTGACGCCATTAGCGGGCGGGTCGACCGAGGCCGTTTTTGGGTTGTTTCCTTCGATTGGCGAAGCCTGCAAATCGTTCGAAAGGCTCTCCCTGATTTAAAAAATGCGTACACAACTCTGCCTTTTTCAGAGACCGACCCAGAAGCGCCATCGGATAAAGACGATGCCCTTGCGCAACAAATTCGCCACGCGTCAAGCAAAGGGGCGCCATGGTGGGGTGATTTTGACTGGCGCGACCAGTCGGGAAGCGATCATGGCGAGCGGGTGATCAAGGCGATTGCAGCCGCCGGCGGGCAAGGCTGGTTTGCCTATTGGCGTGACATTACCGCCGCGCGAATGCACTTGGCACAGTCGCTCGGGCTGAGCGTTTCGGCTTGGACGGTAAATGCAGCGGAAGATATGACCGCGCTCGCAGAGCTTGGCGTCGAAGCGATCATCACCGATCGCCCCGACCGTTTTCCCGCTAAGCTGTCTTAGGCCCCAACAACATAATCATTTG
>JAYODZ010000085.1:0-8406 GCA_038106515.1 Rhodobiaceae bacterium | reverse complement strand
TCGTAAAAAGCCTTGATGACAACAAGGCCGAAAATATCGTCACCATTGATTTGACTGGTAAATCTGCCATTGCGGATGCAATGGTTATTGCCTCGGGTCGGTCGCAACGCCATGTCGGCGCGGTCGCCGATCATTTGCTCAAACGTCTTAAAGACATCGGGCAAAAAAATATTCGTGTCGAAGGCATGTCCGCCGCAGATTGGATCCTCGTCGATGCGGGTGATGTTATCGTGCATATTTTCAGACCTGAGGTCAGAGAATTTTATAACATTGAAAAAATGTGGACGATGGATGTCGAAGCAAGTGGTCCGACGCCCTAACCGATGAAAATTCGTATCGCCGCGATCGGCCAAATCAACGGGTCACCCGAAGGGGAGCTGTTCGACACCTATCTCGACCGCGCCAAGGCGAGTGGCCGCAGCATTGGCATTACCGATGTATTGGTCACCGAATTGCGCGGCGGCAAAGGCCTATCGGGCGACAAAAGAATTGCCTTTGATCAGAACGCCATCGACGAGACCATAACCAAGCTTCGCGCCGGAGCGCCCACTAGCCGCATCATTTTGCTCGACGAGCGCGGCAAGAATATTAGCTCGACCGATTTTGCCAACCAAATCGGCGCCTGGCGTGACCAAGCGATCGATCAAGCTTGTTTCATTCTCGGCGGCCCGGACGGGTTTAGCGACCAACAACGACAGGACGCTGATCTCTTAATCTCGCTAGGTCGCATGAGTTGGCCACATTTGTTAGCGCGGTCTTTAGTAATGGAACAAATCTGGCGGGCCATTTCAATTCTGAGCAACCACCCTTATCATCGGGCCTAATGCGACGCTTCGTGAGCCTAGTTTTTATCTTGTCACTGGTCTCGGCCTCGGGCTGGGGGCAGAATAATATTGAGAAATTAGAGCGCGAGATCAAGGACCGAAAAAGCCGGCAAGAGCAGCTCGAGCAGCAGGCTAAGTCCGTCTCTAATGAGATTACCGAGCTACGGGCTTCGTTGCGGCGCTTGTCGCTAGACCTCGATCAACTTACTGACCAACAAAATGCGCTTGAGACGAGACTGATCGAGCTCGAACAAACTGAGGTCGCTTTGGCGACAGAATTGCAGTCGGAGCAAGCCAGCCTGATTAAAACCTTGGCGGCCTTACAAATGTTGCGCAAAGACCCACCGCCGGCCTTTGCCACCCACCCCGACGACGCGCTCCGCGCCGTACAAGGGGCGATCGCGCTGGCCAGTATCGTGCCCGCCTTACAAGATCGGGCCGAAACCTTGCGCGCCCGCCTGTCCGAGCTTACCGCCGTTCGGCGGCGGATAGACTTAGACCGCGCCGAACTCGAGCAAGCCGGCGCCAAAGCCGCCGCCACGCGAGATAAAATCGGAAAATTGTTAAATCAGCGTCGCGATACCGAGCAGGGCTTGCATGGGGAATTGGCCGAAGAGAGTAAAGCGATCAATAAACTGGTCGAGCAAGCCCGCAATCTGCGCGAGCTGAGCCAAAAGCTGGCGCGCCGCCAACGCGAGGCTGAGCGCGCGCAGAAAAAAGGCGATACAGCGTTCTCGCAAGCACGGGGCATTCTCCCCCTGCCTGCTAAGGGGCGGATCAGCCGCTATTTCGGTAGCACAGATCAAACGGGGCAAAAATCGCTCGGCATTGCCGTGACCACCCGTGCCGGATCACAAATAAAGACCCCCTTTGACGGCACTATTTTATATGCCGGACCATTCCGTAATTATGGGCAGATCATCATTATTGGGGTCGATAGCCGTTACCAAATTCTGCTCGCTGGCCTCGGTGAAGCCCATAGCTTTGCCGGCCAAGACGTTTTGGCGGGCGAGCCGATTGGATTTATGTCAGAAAAAGGTGACGCAAACGGCCACAGTCCGCTATATATGGAGATACGAGATCACGGAAAGCCCATCGATCCGCTGCCTTGGATTCAAGCGGCTGATCGCGGCTAGCACGGCCAGAGCATTGGAGTTCAAATGATGCGAAATTTCTTTTTTGTCCTAGTGATGCTACTTGCGCCTGCGCCGGTTTATGCGGCCGAGACCGCCGACAGCGCGGAAGATTTTTATGAACAACTACGCCTCTTCGGTGATGTTTTGGAACGCGTGCGGCAGGACTATGTTGACCAGCCGGAAGATCGCGAACTAATCGAATCGGCGTTATCGGGGATGCTTGCTGCCTTGGATCCGCATTCGTCTTATATGCCGCCCGAAAGCTTTGAAGACATGCAAGTCGAAACCAAAGGCGAATTTGGCGGTTTGGGCATTGAAGTAACGATGGAAAATGGCTTGGTGAAAGTTGTCGCGCCGATTGACGATACGCCGGCGCAACGCGCCGACATCCGCCCGAATGACTTGATCTCGCATCTCGACGGAGAACCGATTCTTGGGCTGACCCTCAACCAAGCGGTTGATCGGATGCGCGGCGAGCGCGGCACCGATATCACCCTGACGATTTTGCGCGAGGATGTTGATGAGCCTTTCGATGTCACCATCACCCGCGACATTATCAAAATCCGGGCCGTTCGGTATCGTCCGGAAGGGGTACAACAAAATATTGGCTACATTCGGATCACAACCTTTAATGCGCAAACAACGCGCAATCTGAAAAAAGCCTTTAACCAGCTCGAGGCAGAAATCGGCGACAAGAAACTCGCTGGCTTTATTATCGACCTGCGCAATAATCCAGGCGGGCTCTTGACCGAAGCCATTAGCGTCGCCGACACGATGCTCAATCAAGGCGAAATTGTTTCCACGCGAGGCCGTCACGAGTCCGATAGCTCGCGCTTCTCGGCACGTCGAGGCGATATGGCCGACGGGCGACCGGTGATTGTAATGGTCAATGGTGGCTCGGCCAGTGCCTCAGAAATTGTTGCGGGGGCTTTGCAAGATCATCACCGAGCGCTTCTCCTGGGGACGCAGTCTTTTGGCAAAGGCTCGGTGCAAACCGTCATCCCGCTACCCAATAATGGCGCCCTCCGGATGACCACGGCACGCTATTACACACCCTCAGGGCGCAGTATTCAGGCGCTTGGGATTAGCCCCGACATCGTCGTCGAACAAGTTGTGCCTGAAGACCTTAAAAACCGTAAGGGCCGCCGCGAAGCCGATTTGCGCGGGGCATTAGATGGCAAAAATATTGATGGCGAGTCGAACCAAAAAACGCCCGCCAAAGCCAAGAAGAAGCCGGCTTCAATCGCCTATATTCCGCCCGAAGCGGCAGACGATGCTCAGTTGCAACGCGCCATTACAATTCTTGAGGGCCTCAATTCAGCCCGCGCTGAGACACAATTATGAGCTATGAGGCGCCGTCTTACCCAGACGATCATCCAGCGCAACAGCTTGCCTACCGCCCTTGCGTCGGCGCCGTCATTTTCAACCGCGACGGTCGCGTCTTTTCGGGGCACCGCGTGCAAAAAGACTTGCCAGCGGATGCGCCGCGCTGGCAATGGCCGCAAGGCGGCATTGACGAGGGCGAAACACCGATTGCAGCTGCTCATCGAGAAGTCCTTGAAGAAACCGGCTTACGCTCGATCAGCCTGATTTATGAACTCCCAGGGTGGCTGACCTATGATCTGCCCGAAGCCTTGATCGGAAAAGTCCTCAAGGGCAAATACCGAGGCCAGAAACAGAAATGGTTTGCCTTCCGCTTTAACGGTAGCGATGACGAAGTGAAACTCGACGCACATGCTCAAATTGAATTTGAAAGCTGGCAATGGCGGGCTCTCGCTGACTGCATTGACTTGGTCGTGCCTTTCAAGCGGCATGTCTATCAGGCGGTCGCAGGCGGGTTCGCGCATCTATCGGGGCGCTAATGGCGATCCCGGTCATTGATTTCTCGGATTTTACCGATACGACGTCGCGTCCGAAGATCGCGGCTGAGATCGATACCGCCTGCCGCGCCGCTGGTTTTTTTTGTTTGTATAACCATGGCCTATCGCAAACTATTATCGACACGTGTTTTGATGCGGCGGCGGCGTTTTTCGCCTTACCCGAGGCGGAGAAAGAGAAAATCTCCATCACCAAATCGAGCTGCCATCGGGGTTGGTATCGGATCGGCGAAGAGGTTCTCGATCCGATAGGCAATCATGCTGGAGACTTGAAAGAAGGGTTGAAGATTGGCTTTGACTGCCCCCCGGATCATCCCCGTATGCAGGCTGGTATTGCGCTGCACGGCCCCAACCAATGGCCCGAGATTGAGGGTTGGCAGGCGGTGATGCAACGCACCTATGCGGCCTGCAGTGATCTATCGCGGCAAATCATGCAAGCCATGGCTTTGGGGCTGGCATTGCCCGTAGATTTTTTCGCACCATGGCTGACGCAGCCGATGGCAACATTAAGCCCTATTCGATATCCGGCACAGACCCAAAGCAGCCAAATTGGCGCCGGCGCTCATACAGATTTTGGTTGCCTCACCTTATTGTTTCAGCGCGACATTGGTGGTCTTGAAATTCAAAGCAAAGACGGGACTTGGATTGAAATCCCGGCTGACCCCAGCGTGGTCGTGGTCAATATTGGCGACATGATGGCGCGTTGGACCAATGATATCTATACCTCGACGCGCCACCGCGTCATTAATCGGTCGGGACAAGCGCGGCAGTCCTTAGCATTTTTCTTTGATCCCGATCCCGACGCCGATCTGACTGCCTTACCGAGCTGTCTACAAAATGGTGAACCAATGCATTACCCACCGACAACGGCGTTAGCGCATTTACTGGACAAAATTGATCATAGCTTTAGCTATCGGAATGGCGACAAAGACGGTGTAAAAAATGGATAAATCAATTAGCTACATTCTCAATCTGTCCTGCCCCGACCAACCGGGAATTGTTGCCGCCGTCGCTCAGAACCTGTTTCAATCGGGGTTTAACATTGTCGAAAGCCACCAGTTCGGGGATCCCGATTCAGGTCAATTTTTCATGCGGGTGGCGCTTGCCCCTGCCGGCGACGCGGCGGCGCTGCGTGAGTTCGAAGACAATTTCGCACAATCGATTGCGCCGCAATTTGGCATGCACTGGCGTTTGTTTCATAAAGCCCGAAGCCCACGCACCGTCATACTCGTATCGAAATTCGACCATTGCTTGGTCGATCTGCTTTACCGGAGCGAAATCGGTAGCCTCGATATGGATATTGTGGCTGTCGTTTCGAACCATGAATTGGCGCGAAAACGTGTTGAGGCTGCTGGCATCCCCTTCCACTCGGTGCAAGGCGGCCGCGATAATCGTGAAACAGATGAAGCAGAGATTGCTCGACTGATTGACGCGGAAAATATCGAGCTGATCGTCCTCGCGCGCTATATGCAAATATTAAGCGCCCCCTTTGCCGAGCGCTATACCGGGCGGATTATTAACATCCACCACAGCTTCCTACCAAGCTTTAAAGGCGCAGTACCTTATAGCCGCGCCTTTGAACGCGGTGTTAAAATGATTGGCGCGACAGCGCATTTCGTCACCGGCGATCTCGATGAAGGGCCAATTATCACGCAAGGGGTCGCCGATATTCGCCACGATATGGGGGTCGAGGACTTGATCGATGTCGGTCGCGATGTCGAACGCCGCACGCTAGCGCGCGCCATACGTCTCTACACGCAACGCCGCGTCTTGCTCAATGGCATTAAAACGGTTGTGTTTGAGTAAAGCGCTTATAGCGCCGCAACGACATCCAGAACGGTTTGTGCCGACAAGCGAATTTGATCATCGTCGGTTTCAGCCAATTGCGATTGCGCCATCTCAATTTCAGCAGCTTTCGCATCGGCGCTAAAGGCCGATAACTCAACGGCAAATTCCGCTAGCACGGTCAGGCCATTTTCATTGACGTCAGCAAAGCCGCCACGGACATAGTAATCTTGCTTGTCGCTACCCGTATTGACCGACAAAATGCCTGGACGAATAACTGAAATCACCGCGCTATGATCAGGAAGAACGCCAAAATCGCCCTCCTGACCCGGCACCTGAACACCATCGACCTCGCTTGAAACCAGCAAGCGCTCAGGTGATACCAAATCGAATTTCAGTTTCTTGGACATGCGTTGTTTTCCGTCGACTAGGCTGCTTCAGCCGCCAGTTTTTCAGCTTTAGCAATGGCCTCGTCAATCGTACCGACCATATAAAAGGCAGCTTCGGGCAGATGGTCATAATCGCCATCGCACAAACCTTTAAAGCCTTTAATGGTGTCATTGATGTCAACCAGAACGCCGGGAGAACCGGTGAACACTTCGGCCACATGGAACGGTTGCGATAAGAAGCGCTCAATTTTCCGTGCCCGAGCAACGGCAAGCTTGTCTTCTTCCGACAGCTCATCCATACCGAGAATGGCGATAATGTCTTGCAGTGATTTATAACGCTGCAGAATTTCCTGAACGCGGCGCGCCGTTTCATAGTGTTCGTCACCAACCACGCGCGGCTCAAGAATACGGCTCGTCGAATCGAGCGGATCCACAGCCGGATAAATCCCTTTTTCCGCAATCGAACGTGACAAAACTGTCGTCGCGTCAAGGTGGGCAAACGAAGCGGCAGGCGCTGGGTCGGTCAAGTCGTCAGCTGGCACATAAATCGCCTGCACCGAGGTAATTGACCCTTTGGTTGTCGTCGTAATCCGCTCCTGCAGGGCGCCCATATCGGTTGCCAGAGTTGGCTGATAGCCCACAGCAGAAGGAATACGGCCCAACAGCGCCGACACTTCTGAACCTGCTTGCGTGAAGCGGAAAATATTATCTACGAAAAACAGCACGTCTTGGCCTTGATCGCGGAAGCTTTCAGCAACCGTCAAGCCCGTCAGAGCAACACGGGCACGCGCTCCGGGAGGCTCGTTCATCTGGCCATAGACGAGGGCGCATTTCGAGCCTTCGCCGCCTTTTTCTTTATTCACGCCAGACTCGATCATTTCCCAATACAGGTCATTACCTTCACGGGTCCGCTCGCCAACGCCAGCAAACACCGAGTAACCACCATGTGCCTTGGCAACGTTGTTGATCAGTTCCATGATCAAAACGGTTTTACCCACGCCAGCACCACCAAACAGGCCGATTTTACCGCCTTTGGCATAAGGTGCGAGCAGGTCCACAACTTTAATACCGGTAACCAGCAATTCGGCTTCCGTCGACTGTTCAACAAATTCGGGGGCCGGCTGGTGAATACCGCGGGTCTCTTTCGTGTTGACGGGGCCAGCTTCATCCACTGGCTCGCCGATCACATTGATGATGCGGCCAAGCGTTTCAACGCCAACCGGCACCGTGATCGAAGAACCCGTGTCGGTCACGGTCTGACCGCGCACCAAGCCTTCGGTATTGTCCATGGCAATGGTGCGAACAGTGCGCTCACCAAGGTGCTGCGCCACTTCCAACACCAAGCGGTTACCGCCATTGTCGGTTTCCAGAGCGTTGAGGATTTCAGGCAGTTTGTCTTCAAACTGCACGTCCACCACAGCACCAATAACTTGAGTAATTTTGCCTGTATTTGCCATTTTTCAGTCCTCTACGATATGGGAAGCCGAAGCCAACCCTTATAGCGCCTCCGCACCGGAGATAATTTCAATCAGTTCTTTCGTAATTTGCGCCTGACGCGACCGGTTATAGGTAATCGTCAAACTATCAATCATTTCGCCCGCATTGCGCGTCGCATTATCCATTGCGCTCATCCGCGCCCCTTGCTCGGAGGCAGCATTTTCCAACAGCGCGCGTAAGATTTGAATGGCGACATTGCCCGGCAGAAGCGTGTCGAGAATTTCATTCTCTTCAGGCTCGTAGTCATAACAGCCCTCACCCCCAGACGTCTCAGCTTTGTCGGTTTCGACGCGCGCTGGAATGAGCTGTTGGGCGGTAGGCGTTTGCTGCAAGACGGATTGGAATTTCGCGTAATACAGCGTGCAAACATCGAATTCATCATTGGCAAAGCTCGCCAAAACTTGCTCCGCCACTTGCCTGGCTTGCGCGAAACCAACTGCGCGCAGGCCTTGGAAAGTGATCGGCGTCAGCAATTCGCCTTTGGTAAAATCACGACGCAAAACATCATAGCCTTTGCGACCAACGCACAGGATTTTCACAGTCTTGCCGTCGCGGATCATTTTACGGGCATGTTCACGCGCCAGACGCGCGATCGAAGCATTAAAACTTCCGCACAAGCCGCGTTCCGCCGTAGCCACGATCAGCAGATGCGACTGTTCCTGACCTGTGCCCGCCAAGAGGCGTGGCGCCGACGAGATATCGGAAATACCCGCGACCAAATTACCGAGGACGGCATCCATGCGCTCTGCATAAGGCCGCGCTGCAATTGCCGCTTCCTGTGCTCGACGCAACTTCGATGCCGCCACCATTTGCATGGCGCGCGTGATTTTCTGCGTTGCTTGAACGCTCGAAATCCGGTTGCGAAGTTCCTTTAGTGAGGCCATGCCTAGCTCCGATT
>JAYODZ010000084.1:2774-8473 GCA_038106515.1 Rhodobiaceae bacterium | reverse complement strand
ACTGATCCCGACATAAAGCCCGCGCCCCGGCGTCGATTTGCCCGCTGCAGTCTCGTATCGGTCATCGAACAAATTTTCGACGCGGCCCGAGACTTCCAGCACCTCGCTCAAACGCCAACCCAGACGAATGGCAGCCAGGCCATAATCCTCTTGTCTTTGATTGTAAATATAGCGATGCCCAACCTGACGCCAGGAAGCCCCGACAGAGCCGCGGCCATCGGCAAAAGCATAATCCGCATTCAAGTTCAGCAATTGCCGCGGTTGCTTATTGCGCACGCTACCATCGGCTTCGCGCGGGTCGAGATAAGTCAAATTGCCCGATAGCTGGAGAGCGCCAATTGTCGTCATAGCGCCGATCTCAACACCCTCGCTGTCGCTTTTGCCCGGAATATTTTTATAATTGCCGAGATAAGACGGCGGCGGACCATCATAGACAATCCGGTTTTCGATCGCGATGCGGAACAGAGTGACATGAAAGACCGATTTCCCCGATTGAATTTCAAAACCGAGGTCGGTGCTCTTGCTTTCCTCAGGCTGCAAGGCGGCATTACCGCATAAACCATTGAGGCAAAATGGATCCTCGCCATAAAGCTCATACAGACTGGGCGCCCGAAAACCCGTGCCATGCGCCGCGCGCAAGGTAAGGCCGTCGATCGGATGGGTCGCGACAGCCACGCGCCATGTGTCATGCGCGCCGAACAGATCATGGTCATCGCGGCGCAATCCCAGCGAGAGATAAGTCGCTGCGGGCAAATCCATCTGCGCCATAAGGTAGCCAGCGGCGTGGTCCACCTGTTTCTCGGCAAACCCAGCTTGCGAGAAGCTCTCCTCCTCCACATCATAACCCGCAAAAATCTCCAAAATTGGAGATATTTGCATTTGCCCGCGCAGCGCAAAAGTGTCGCGCCGGCCATCATACCAATAATAAGGCCCGACCTCAGCAAAGCTGTCGCGGCGCTTCTGGCTGCTCCCTGCGCTAAAGCTCAAAAGCGCTCGATCCTCAAGCAACCGCTTCTTCAGGGTTACATGCCCACTGGCTTCTTGCGTATCCGTGCCGAACCGACCATCGCGTGGCAAATAGGTGATTGGATCAAAACCATCGTGATCAGCGCTTGCCTCTTGCGCGCGTCCGGTAAAGATCAGATCAACCGTGTCGCTGACAGCGAGGTCAAAGCGTCCTGAAAGGAAAATATTCTCATAGTCTTCATGTTCTGGAAAGTTGCTAAACTCCGAGTCCGGCTCGCGATCGAGTGACCCGATGGTTAAACGCCCACTGCGATTAGCATCGCCGCCTTGAACTGAAGCCACGGCTTGCCGCGTTTTGTAACTACCAGCCTCGAGATCGATGCGCCCGCCAAGCGGCCCTTGTCCGTCTTTGGTGATGATGTTCACTGTACCCGCGACCGCGTTAGAGCCATACAGCACGCTTTGCGAACCGCGCAAAACCTCGATCCGCTCAATATCGGCCGTCAAAAGATGGGCGAGTTCGGCAGAGCCTTGCGGGTCAGCAGGGTCGCCAACATTAATGCCATCGACTAAAATCGTCGTATATTGCCGGTCAAAGCCTCGAATACGAAGATAGCCAACGCCACCCGCTCCGCCTTCCTGATCAAATGTAATACCCGAGAGGCGTGTCAGCGCCGCGTCAACAAATCGGTCCTGATTGCGGATAATATCTGCGGCGGAAATCAAACTCACCGAGCTACCGACCTCCCCCAAGGGTTGGGGCATGCCGGTTGCCGTGACGACTAATTCTTCTACCGCCGCGTCGCCTGTCGGGCTTAATTGGGCCAAGCTCGTCGTCGTGCCAGTTAGCACTAAAAAAATAACGCATGTTAACAAGTGAGGGGTCTTCGTCATCGCGTACACCTATTTCGTTGCCCCAAAAGGGGGTGGTTTCGAGTACGTCGTTATGTCGGAAGTTTCCGTGTTCACCGCTTCTTCCCGAGCCGTGAGCGAACGACAGTCCAAAGCAGGTTTCCTGACTTGCAAATCTTAGCTTTGACCAACCTTCCCAGCCAACAGACCAGTGGTTTTTGTGGTCATCGCTCCGTGCTTACAGTTGCGGGTACAGTTTAGGACTTGCGACTTTGCCGCGCACCAAATTCCCTTTGACCTTCTCGCGAAGCACTTCGGACAAACGTAGATTAGGATCAAAGCGCCCCTGTAACAAGGCAAAAAACTGTATTTTCAGATATTTACGTGCCGCTCAAAGAATCAAACTGAAAGCAGGAAATTGACAGCGCGGCGATATCTATTCATTGTAACGCTCAAGGTTTGGAGAGGAAGCGCGCGATAATGTCCGATAGTGAAGATAACGAACGAGTGAACGAAATCTCGCGCGCCCTACAATCGATGCTGAGCGAACCCGCTAAGACAACGACCAAAACCGCCGCACCCCGGGCCCGCGAAATCAAGCCGAAACGGACGGCGGCCGAGAAACCTCCGACTGCGAAAGTGAAAGCCAAGCCAAAAGCACCCAGCAAAGCGGCTGCCAAACCGAAGACGGCGCAGCCAGTAACGAAAAGCGCGGCCGCAACGAAAGCCAAAAAACCTGTTGCGAGCGATCAACCGAGCGCCGTCAAAGCGGCTACGCCCGATGGCGTGCGCGTTTTGCAAAACACCGATTTTACCCTTCTCGCGCAACGACTTCGTCGCGCGCTTGATGATGTGAAAACGGGTCGCGTTCCAACCGCCATCGCTCCAGTGCGGGCTGTGGAGACGCTGACGGGCGAAAATCATCAGCTGATTGCCGATATCAAAGCGCGCTTGACGATCTTATCGGACGAGATCGATATGGCGCGGGCCGATGTCGCGCAAAAGTTACTGGCTTTAGACAATTTACAGCGGCGCGTGTCATTCGAGCTTGATGATCTACTGGACCAACTCGCGCGACGTCTCGATAAAACCCCTTAAGCCAAGGCAGAAGGAGACAAATCATGTCCATCTCAGCCAAAAAAGCAGTTAGCATAGATGGCTACACCATGCGTTATGTCGAAATCGGCGACCCCAACGGGCGGCCGATTATTTTTCAACACGGCAATCCAACCTCAAGCTATTTGTGGCGCAACATCATGCCGCATGTGGAGGCCTTGGGCCGCTGCATCGCCATTGATCTAATTGGTATGGGCGATAGCGATAAATTGCCCGATGACTATCCCGACCGTTACCGCTTCGCATGCCATAGCGACTTTCTCACGCAAGCTCTTGATGCGATTGGAGCCAATCAAAATATTATTTTTGTTGTACATGATTGGGGGTCAGCGCTGGGGTTTGACTATGCCTGCCGCCACCCCGACCGCGTTGCGGCTATGTGCTATATGGAAGCCTTGGTGCAACCAATAGCCAGTTGGGACGAATGGCCCGATAATGCCCGCAGCATCTTTCAAACCTTTCGTTCGGAAGCGGGCGAGACGGTCATTCTAGAGAAAAATGTATTTGTTGAACGCGTGCTTCCCGGGTCGATTTTGCGCGATTTATCGGACGATGAAATGGCGCAGTATCGCACCCCCTTTGCAAAGACCGGCGAAGACCGCCGCCCGACTTTGACATGGCCGCGCGAAATCCCAGTCGAGGGCCAGCCCGCCGATGTCGTCGCGCGGGCTCAGGCTTACGCCAATTTTATGGCGCAATCACCAATGCCGAAACTTTTTATCAATGCTGATCCAGGCTCAATTTTGGTCGGAAAACAGCGCGATTTCTGCCGCAGTTGGCCAAATCAGGACGAAATCACCGTGTCCGGCTCGCACTTTATTCAAGAAGACAGCCCAAATGAAATTGGACTAGCTCTAAATAACTGGATTCAAAAGATTTCTTAGAAAAAGGGGCCCCGCCCTGAGGGGAGGGCGGGGCGCTGGGACACGCGATTGAGGGGAAGCGTACCCAGAAACTTTTTTTTGACAGATACTCTTTTTACGCTTCGTTTAAGGAAGCAGATCACCATTATTTAAAAAAATTTTATGGAAACGAAAAGTGCGGCAAAATGCTCCCATGATGGACGACAAGCATCGCTCTGCTGAAGCTGAAACAGACGACAATTTGATCGTGCGCATTGCGGCGCAAGATCAAGCGGCAGCGCAAATTTTGGTGCAAAAACACCTCGATTTTGTACTGCGTGTCTGCCAACAAAAACTCGGCGATCGCCAACAAGCCGAGGATGCCGCGCAGGAGGTTTTTCTAGCTGTTTGGCGCAAAGCATCAACCTGGCAGCCCGGACGCGCCAAAGTCACAACCTGGCTGTATCGGATCGCAACCAATAAATCGATTGATATCTTAAGGAAACATCGCGCCGCGGACGATATTGACGATTTTGACCAACTCTCGGGCGACGAGCCAGAAGCCGACCATGTTTTAAGTGTCGCCGATGATCGGCGTTTACTGGCCGCCGCCCTTGCCAGGCTCTCGCAACCACAACGGCGCGCCGTCGAGCTTTATTATTTCGATCAGATCAAGCAAGACGAAGCCGCCAAGCAGATGGATCTATCCATCGCCGCCTTCGAGTCTGTCCTGCGGCGCGCACGGCAAGCTTTACACACCGAGCTTGCGCGGCAACGCCCTTTTTTATCGGTGATTTGAAACGAGACGGGATATCAAACCATGACCCAAAACCTTACGCAAAATCAAGCCCTCGCGCTTATCGAAACATATGGTGCAGATGCCCATTCTTGGCCATCGCACTGCGCGCAAGCGTTGCAAGATGCCTGTGACCACGATCCGATCGTCCGCGCGGCACAAGCACGTGAAGCTGGGCTTGATGAAAAATTACAGCAAATCTTCACGCCCGCCTCCGACGCCTTAAAAGACAGAATAATTACACAAATGCTAGCTAGCCCGAGCGTGGAACAAGAGACAATTTTTGCTTCGATCGGTCGGGCGCAACTAAGCGCCGGTCTCTCCGCCTTGGTTGCCTGCTTGCTGATCGGTTTTTTTGGCGCGGGACTGATCGAGCAGCAAGATTTTTTCGATACTGATGCAGAGATCGCGCTTGCCCATTCCAGTCTCGAGCTGTGGACGGCCATTGACTAATTAACCCTATGGAGAAAAACATGACCAAGAAACAGAAATATATCATTTTTGGCGCCTTAATCCTCTCACTCGCCATTAACCTGGTGGTTTTAGGTGGCGCTGGCTATGCCGCTGTTAAATTTCGCGGCATGGGTAAAGAGGGATGGGTCGAAAGCCGTATCGAACGTGGTGAGCGCTTTTTCTTAAAAAACCTTGAGGCCGATGATCGCATCATTGCGCAGAAAATTTTTGATAATCGTCGCCCTGCCCTCAAATCTGCTCTGCAAGATATGCAAAAAGCGCGGCGCGATTTAGGTCACGTTTTACGCGAAGAGACGACATCGTCCGAAGATATTTTAGCCATCCTCGACCGCTCGCAAGATGCTGCCGAGCGAACCAATATGGCCTTTCACGGCCTATTGCGCGATATGACCAGCCAACTATCGCCCGCGGCGCGCGAGAAAATCGGCGCCCATTTACGCCGCCATCATCGTCCAGGGCCTCCGCCTATGCGTGATGACGACTAAGCCCAACTTACAGGAGAGAGAAGAACAAATCCGATTGTTTTTGGATATGGGCTTTTCTCTCCGCTTTTGACATAGGCTTGGTCTGCGCCACCAAAAGCTCAAGAAAATAATAATGCGGCACCAAGAGAGACAAATATAACTCCGCCATCTCCGTCGCCCGTGCCGCAT
>JAYODZ010000084.1:0-2688 GCA_038106515.1 Rhodobiaceae bacterium | reverse complement strand
CTTTGGCGTCATGGATGAGATCAAAAAACTGTTCCGACAAATGCAATAAATGGGCGCGCGGATGGGCATCTACAATTGCACTCGAGACCTGATAATATTCGGCGATTTTTTCATCAATCAGCGCCTGAAAAATCTTATTTTTTGAGCCGAAATGGCTATAGAGCGTGGCTTTCGACAAATTCGCGCGTCGCGCCAGCGCGTCCATGCTGGCCCCGTCAAAGCCCGCTTCAATGAATAAATCAAAAGCTTCGGCCAACACAGCCTCGCGCTTGGCTGGATCTTTCGGCCGGCCACGCAAAATAAGGTTTCCACCAATTTCTTTTGAATTAGATTTTGTCATTTGCCCTATTCTAAACTAAACTGTTCAGTCTAATAAAGAACTTTCTAGGGAAATATTTCATGTCTAACTTTGTGCGTGCTTATTGCCGCCACGTGGTTGACCATCCGTGGTTGCACATTATCGGTTCTCTTTTGATTTGTATGGTCGCGTTAGCCGGAATGCCACGGCTCGGCTTTACCAATGATTATCGATATTTCTTTACACCGCAAAACCCTTACCTCAAGGCGTTTGACGAGCTCGAAAAGACCTATTCCAGCCCCGACACTATTTTATTTGTCATTCAGCCCGAGACCGGCAAAGCCACCCAGCCTCGCACAGTCGAGATGATTGGCCAGATCACCCGAGAGTCATGGCAAATTCCCTTTTCGGTGCGCGTCGACTCGCTGACCAATTTTCAAAACACGCGCGCCGATGGCGATGATCTTATTGTCGGCGATTTGGTAACCTCCCCCGAAACCGTGACGCCGGCAGAGAGCGACTACATTGAGCAGACAATTTTAAATGAGCCGATATTGGCTGGACGCCTGCTCGCGCTAGACGGGCGCACGACAGCCGTTTTGGTATCGTTACGCCCGCCGCGCGACGACCCGCCAGCGACCAATAGCATTATCGCGAAAGCGCGTGAAATTCGCGATATGGCGCGGGAAAACTTTCCCGGCCACAAGATCGAACTGACCGGTTCGCAGGTGTTGAGTAATGGCTTTTCGGAAGCCGCGCAACGCGATGTACAGATCTTAACGCCGACCATGTTCGCCGTTATCGCCTTGATTTTGATGGTCATTACGCGGCAAGTATTTGCCACGCTGGCGGCGATGTTGGTCGTAGGTTTATCAGCCATGACGGCTTTGGGTGCCGCAGGCTGGTTTGGCATACCGCTCAGCCCACCCGCTTCGGGAGCCCCCACCATTATTCTGACCGTGGCAGTCGCCGATAGCGTGCATATCTTAATCAATGTCTTGGTCGCTTTGGGCAAAGGCAAAAGCAAAGAGGACGCCATAGCAGAAAGCCTCGACGTCAATGCCTCGCCGGTATTTTTGACGTCTCTGACCACCGCAATTGGTCTGTTCAGTCTAAATTTTTCAGATGCCCCGCCCTATCGCGACCTCGGGACCATTGCTGGCTTTGGGACAATTTTTGCTTGGATTTTGTCGATGAGCTTGTTTCCTGCGATCTTGCGTCTGGTGCCCTTGCACCCGACCGACATTATCGGCCGACAAAGCGTTTTGATGCAGAAGATCTCGGTCTATGTGACGCAACGCGCCCGCTTCTTTTTAATCGCAGGTTTGGCGCTCGTCATATTTGCGACAACGCAATTGCCGCGGCTGCATTTTAATGATCGTTTTGTTGAATATTTTGGCGAGAGCATTGATTTCCGTCGCGCCACCGACTGGGCGACGGAAAACCTTACCGGTATTTATTTGCTCAATTTTTCCATCCAAAGCGGCGAAGTTGGTGGTATTTCAGATCCCGATTATCTGAACTATCTCGATAAATTTGCGGTTTGGATGCGCCAACAACCCGAAGTTCGCCACGTCATGACGTTTTCCGATGTAGTGAAACGCATCAACCGCAGCATGAACGGTAATCAAGACAGTTTCTATGCCCTGCCCACCGATCGCGATCTCGCGGCGCAATATCTATTGCTCTACGAGATGTCCTTGCCCTATGGCCTTGATCTCAATGATCAAATTAATATCGACAAATCGGCGACGCGTGTGATTGTCACGCTCGATAATATTGGCACGCAGGAAATGAAGTCCTTACGCAGTCGCACGCATGACTGGATGGAGGCTAATGGCCCAGCCGAGCGCATCGCCGACCCTTCAGGTCAATCTGTGATGTTCTCTTATATTGGTGAGCGCAACTTCATCGCAATGTCGCAGGGGACGTTATACGCCTTTTTGCTAATCTCCTTCTGCCTATTTTTGGCATTGCGGAGTGTTCGCCTGGGGCTGATCAGTCTTTTGCCTAATATTGCGCCACCAGCTGTGGCGATGGGCTTATTTGCCTTGTTTCGCAACGAAATTGGTCTTTGGGCGAGCTTCGTGACGGCGACAGCCATTGGTCTTATTGTCGATGCAACGGTTCATATTTTAAGTAAATATAAATTGGCACGGACCCAGCAGAACCTGAGTATTGAGGAGGCCATTCATTATAGCTTTACGACAGTCGGAACGGCGCTTTGGGTGTCGTCCTTGATCTTGATGGCAGGTTTCTTGGTGCTAAGCACATCGCCGTTTTTTATTAATGCGATGCTCGGACTGGTCGTGTCGATCACCAATGTCGCGGCGTTGGTGCTGGTCTTATTGCTCCTGCCGCCCCAGCGCAGGTATCTAGTCAAAAAAAAG
>JAYODZ010000083.1:6918-8713 GCA_038106515.1 Rhodobiaceae bacterium | reverse complement strand
CCCCGATATTGTCGTCCTCACCAATTTAACACCAGATCATATTGATCGCCATGGGTCGATGGAAGGTTATGTTGCGGCTAAGGCACGTTTGTTCGAGTTGCTAGATGCTGGCGGTAAGATTGTCAGCGGCGTTGATGGCAAATATGAACGTGCGCTCGTCGCGGCGCATCAAGAGAGCCAAATCATGCGCGTCAGCACGCTGGGCCATGACGCAGACATTCGCGCCGAGGGCGCCGAAATTAAAACCTTAGACGGAGCGTGTTTCCAGCTCGGCAGTCATTTGCCAGGCCGCCACAATGCACAAAATGCGGCGCTGGCGATCGGGGTTTGTCAAACGCTTGGCTTAACGACGGCGCAAATCCAGCAGGGCTTGGATAGTTTTGCCGGTCTCGAACATCGCCTGCAGACCATTGGTGTGCTCGACCGCGTTCGCTTTGTGAATGATAGCAAGGCCACCAATGCCGAAGCTTGTGGCCATGCTTTAAGGGCGTTTGAAAATATTTATTGGATTGCAGGGGGGCGACCGAAATCGGATGGCCTGTCGGGTCTGGAAGAGGATCTACAGCGTGTCACGCATGCCTATTTGATAGGCGAGGCGGCCACATCGTTTGCCGAATTTTTAACACCGCTGAATGTGCCATACGAAATTAGCCAAGCATTAAGCGCGGCCGTCGAGCGGGCGGCACATGATGCGCGTTGTGATGGTGGTGATGCTGTCGTTTTGTTTTCTCCAGCCTGCGCCTCGTTTGACCAGTTCGCGAATTTTGAGGCTCGCGGCCACGCCTTCCGCGATTACGTGATGCCGCTTTTGCACGGGGAGGACGCCCGATGAGCTACGTCTCGCGCGCAAACCGAAATGTGTTGGCCGATTGGTGGCTCAGCGTCGATCGCTGGCAATTGGGTCTTTGCGGCGTTTTGATCTCTTTCGGATTACTCATGGCTCTGGCGGCGAGCCCCGAGGTGGCGCGGCATAAGCGCTAGACGCGCTACTATTTCGCTTATAAACAATTGGCCTTCTTGGTGCTGGGGACGGGGCTGGCCATCGCGATTTCATGTCTGTCGCCGCAAAATATTCGCCGTTTCGCACTTATTCTATTTGCTGCCAGCCTGATGGGTCTGGTGGGTACGCTGTTATGGGGCGTCGAAATTAAAGGTGCCCAGCGCTGGATCTATGTTGCTGGCGTTTCTGTGCAACCGTCAGAATTTATCAAGCCAGCCTTTGCGGTTTTGAGCGCTTGGTTATTTGCACGGCAAAATACCCAATTCGATAGTAGCGGGGCGCTTTACACCTTCGTCCTGTTGATCGGCTTGGCGAGCCTTTTATTGTTACAACCCGATATTGGCCAAATGACTCTCCTGATTTTGGTTTGGATTTGTATTTACTTCCTGGCCGGAGCATCTTTGCGGTTCTTGGCGATGCTCGGCTGTATCGGTTTGGTGTTAGGCTTTTTGGTCTATAGCGAAGTCGATCACGTCCGAAGCCGTGTTGATCGCTTTCTCGATCCAAGCTCGGGCGATACCTATCAAGTCGATAAAGCGATGGACGCCATCGCCGCCGGAGGTATCACGGGCGTTGGGCCCGGCAACGGACAAGTGAAATCAATTCTGCCTGATGCGCATACGGATTATGTTTTTGCTGTCGCGGTTGAAGAGGGTGGCTTTATTCTGGCGGTGGCCATTCTCGCGACCTTTGCAGGTTTGCTGTGGCGGTGTTCGCTGGCGGTCTACCGTGAGGGGCGCCATTGGGTGCAGCTCGCCATTGCTGGTTTGGCCTGCTTATTCGGCCTGCAGGTGT
>JAYODZ010000083.1:0-6908 GCA_038106515.1 Rhodobiaceae bacterium | reverse complement strand
GGTGTGCATTAACCTAGCGGTGAATTTAAATCTGATGCCGTCTAAAGGTATGACCTTGCCATTTGTTTCTTATGGCGGTTCATCTTTGCTTGCGACCTCGATCACGCTTGGAATGATTATTGGTCTGTCACGGCGGCGCGGCAGTGCCGAGCGTGAGGCCTCTATGCATCGCTCCGAAATCCGTATTGTTGCAAGCCGCGAGGTGGTGTCATGAGTACCGCCCCCTATATTTTGTTGGCGGCTGGTGGCACGGGTGGGCATGTGTTCCCGGCCCTGTCATTGGCCGATGAACTTGCAGCGAAAGACTTCGCCGTGCGTTTTGTGACCGATCAGAGAGGTCGGCGATATTTTGTTCCGTCGCGGATGGAACAACTTCATATTTTACCGGCGGCCACCGTCTATGGCGGCGGCCTTTTCAAACTGCCATGGCGCATGGTGAAGCTGCTGCTCGGTATTTTTGTCGCCTTTGTCATTTTGGTACGGGCTCGGCCGCGCGCGGTTGTTGGGTTTGGCGGTTATCCATCCTTTGCACCATGTTTCGCCGCTCGGCTGCTCGCCATTCCCGTTCTCGTGCATGAGCAAAATGCTGTCTTTGGTCGGGCTAACCGGTTATTAGCGCGGCTCGGGGCCTATGTCGCGACGAGCTTCAGCGATACGCTGTTGCTGCCACGCTCGGCCCGGCGGCGTACGCGCCGCACCGGCAATCCCATCCGGCCTTTGGTGCGCGCTGAAACGCAGGGCGGCTATCGTTTTCTGTCTCTGTCGCGTCCATTTGATTTGCTGATATTTGGCGGCAGTCAGGGCGCTTCCATCTTTAACCGTGTCGTGCCGCAAGCCATTGCGATGCTGTCGGTCGAAGAGCGTCGCCGTTTGCGGGTAACGCATCAAGCGCAAAAAAGCGATATGACGTCCTTGTTACATGATTACAATGCGGCTGAGGTTTACGCCGAAATTCGCGATTTTTTCGATGATATGCCGCGCCGGATCCGCCGCGCGCATTTGGTTATTTCGCGGGCTGGCGCTTCGACCGTCAGCGAGCTTTCCGCTATTGGCGCTCCCAGCATATTGGTTCCTTTGCCTGGGTCGCTCGATGCCGATCAATTAAACAATACGCGTGATCTCGTGGGTCGCGGCGGCGCTTGGGTGATGCAACAAAAAGCGTTCGTGCCATCGCGTCTGGCTGCCTATTTATCGCATCTGATGGCCGACCCTGATAAATTACGGATCGCTGCACAAGCGGCGCGTAGCTGTGGCACACATGACGCTGTCGCCAAGCTTGGTCGCTATGTGTCGTGTCTGGCCAATCGGCTGCCCGTCGAAATTGAAGTCAGTGCATCGGCTTCGAGGATAGCAGGATGAATGGGCCCTCATCACATAATGAGCATCAGGCTGGGAGCCTGCGTCCGATTGGGCGGGTGCATATTGTCGGCATTGGCGGTATTGGCATGAGCGGCATTGCCGAAACCATGCATGCGCTTGGCTATAGCGTCCAAGGCAGCGATTTGGCCGATAATGCTAATGTTAAACGCCTGCGTGATAAGGGTATTAAAATCTTTATCGGGCAGCAGGGCGAGAATGTCATTGATGCCGATGTTGTGACCATTTCGTCGGCGGTTAAGGCGGATAATCCAGAGGTGGTGGCGGCGCGGGAGCGCTCTATTCCTGTCGTTAAGCGCGCCGAAATGTTGGCAGAGCTGATGCGCTTAAAGCCATGTATCACGATTGCCGGCACACATGGTAAAACCACAACCACTTCACTCGTGGCGGCTGTGCTCGACGGCGGCGATCTCGATCCCACAGTGATTAACGGCGGCATTATTAATGCCTATGGCACCAATGCGCGCCCCGGCTTAGGACAATGGATGGTTGTTGAGGCCGATGAGAGCGATGGCACTTTCGTGCGCTTACCATCAACGATCGCGATCGTGACGAATATTGATCCCGAACACTTAGAACATTACGGCGATTTCGACGCCCTTAAGCAGGCCTTTCGCACCTATATCGAAAACCTTCCCTTTTATGGTGTTGGCATTGTTTGTCTTGATCATCCGCAAGTGCAAGCCTTGGTTGGCCAAATTTCAGATCGCCGTCTGGTGACTTACGGCGTCAATGAGCAGGCGGATTTACGCGCGGTGAACCATCGTCAGAGCGATATCGGGCAGGTTTTCGATGTCGAAATTCGTGACAAAAAAACCGATAATGTCGGGTATCTGCGCGATGTGTTGTTACCCATGGCGGGTCATCACAATATGCTCAACGCGCTGGCCGCCATTGCAGCTGGGCTTGAGCTCGCCATTCCGACCGAGCAGATCAAAGCGGGGCTGGCTGGTTTTGCCGGCGTCAAGCGCCGCTTTACGCTTGCGGGGTTGTTCGCAGGCGCGCGTGTGATTGATGATTATGCCCACCATCCGGTAGAAATTGCCGCCGCCTTGTCGAGCGCGAGATCGGTGAGTAAGGGGCGGGTGATTGCCGTTGTTCAGCCCCATCGTTACACACGCTTGCGTGATTTATTCGCCGCCTTTTGTAGTTGTTTTAACGAAGCCGATCATGTGCTGGTTCTGCCTGTTTATGCGGCCGGCGAAAGTCCTTTGGCGGGCTTCGAAGCTAGCGATTTGGCGCGCGGCTTGAAAACGCACGGCCATCGCCATGTCACACTGTTAGAGGGTGCAGAGAAACTCGCTACGACGCTGGGCGAGGTTGTGCAGGCTGATGATCTGATTATTTGCATGGGCGCCGGTAGTATTTCGCAAATGGCCTACGATCTCGCGGCCCTCGGCAGCGATGTGACGGGAGGGGACGCATGACCGCGATACGCTCCGATCATAGTGTAGAGCTGCCGCAAGTGCGGGGGCGTTATATGTTTGATCAAGCCTTGTCGGATTTGACATGGTTCCGCGTCGGCGGTGCCGCTGAGACGATCTTCGTGCCAGCCGATGTTGACGATTTGATTGATTTTCTAAAAGCACGTGATGCCGACTTGCCACTCACCATTCTCGGCGCTGGCTCGAACACATTGGTTCGCGATGGTGGTGTGCCGGGTGTGACCATTCGTCTGGGTAAGGCCTTTGCTGTGATCGAATTGCGAGACGATGGCGCGGTTTATGCTGGTGCTGCGGCGCTCGACGTGGCAGTAGCGCGCTATTGCGCCGAGCATGCGCGGGCAGGACTTGCTTTTTTCCGTGGCATTCCCGGCACCATCGGCGGGGCGTTGGCGATGAATGCGGGTGCCTATGGTTTTGAGACCTGTGATCGTTTGATTTATGCCGAAGCTGTAACGCTTGATGGACAGTTATTGCATTTAACCGCAGACGAACTGGGTATGTCCTATCGGCAAAATAGCCGCGCTGAAGAGTTGATTTTTATCGGTGCTTTATTTGCCACGGAGGCTGGCGATCGCGCGGCCATCGAGCAACATATGGCTGAGATTTCAGCTCAACGCGAGACCAGTCAGCCGATTAAATCGCGTACCGGCGGCAGTACCTTTAAAAATCCAGGTGGCGCTCATCCGGACGGACCGAAGGCGTGGAAGTTGATCGATGCGGCAGGTTGCCGTGGCTTGCGTCAAGGCGATGCAGAGGTATCGACGCAGCACTGTAATTTCCTGATCAATCATGGTGGCGCCAGCGCCGCTGATATTGAGGCGCTTGGGGAGGCCGTGCGCGCCGCCGTGAGAGCGACATCGGGGGTTGAGCTTACGTGGGAGATTAAGCGTGTGGGGGTGCCGGCATGAAGCATGTTGCCGTTCTCATGGGCGGATGGTCGCCCGAGCGAGAGGTCAGTCTGGTGTCGGGCGAGCAATGCGCCGTGGCCCTAGAAGCGGCCGGCTATCATGTAACCCGGCTCGATGTCACGCGGACGGTAGCACAAGATCTGGCGGCGCTGAAACCCGATCTTTGCTTTAACGCGTTGCATGGCAGCGGCGGCGAAGATGGATTAATTCAGGGGCTGTTGGAGGTGATGCAGCTTCCCTATACGCATTCGGGTGTGGCGGCCTCAGCCATTGCGATGGATAAACGGCGGTGCAAAATCATATTTGCCGAAGCGGGTATTCCTGTCGCTGCCGACAAACGCATTGGCCTAGATGATCTGACAACCCACGCTTTTGACCAAGCTTATGTGATTAAGCCGATTTACCAAGGCTCGAGCGTTGGTATTGAAATTATTACTGATACCAGCGTTCCGGTGCCGAACCATGTGGTTGAGACTTGCCGCCCCTTCGGCGACGAGATGATGGCCGAGATTTTTGTGCCGGGCCGCGAATTGACCTGCGGCGTGATGGGCGATGTCGTATTTGACGTTTTAGAAATTACAACAGCGCGAGGGTTTTACGATTATCAAGCAAAATACGAAACTGGCGGATCGGCCCATGAAGTGCCGGCGCGTATTCCGTCGGACATCGCGCAAGCCATCCAGGCCTATAGCCTGACGGCGCATCGGGCACTCGGCTGTCGCGGTGTCACACGGACAGATTTTCGTTATGACGCTGATGGTGTGGGGCTGGTGGCATTGGAAATTAACACCCAGCCCGGCATGACGCCGGTGTCTTTGGTGCCAGAAATGGCCGCCTATCAAAATATTAGTTTCACAGATCTCGTTCAATGGCTGGTGGAGGATGCCTCATGTCAAAGATGAAAAGTAAAACGCGTTCGAAATCGTCCACGATCGCTGCAACTTTGAGGCAGGGGGGTAGACAAGCTGCGGCTTTGATCCTGAAAATTCGCCATATTGGGCTTTCGGGCGCTCTAGTGCTCGCCCTTTTGGGGATGGTGATTTACGGCAATCAGAACCGCGATCAACTCTCGATCGCCATGGCAAAACTCGGATTTGCAGTTGACGATATTACGCTGGTCGGGCGCTACCGCACACAACGACAAGACATTATTCGGGTCTTGGAAATTGCCCCTGGGGCACCAATTTTGGCGATCGATCTGGCTGAAAAGCAAGCGCGGTTGGAGCTTTTGCCTTGGGTGAAGACGGCGCGTATCGTTCGTCGCCTGCCTAATTTGTTGCATGTTGAGCTGATCGAGTTTGAGCCTTTTGCGCGGTTATTGCGGGACGGCGAAACCAATTTGATCGATCGGCGGGGACAGAAAATTATCTCCGATAATAGTGATGGTTTTCGTCATCTGCCGATCATGCGCGGCGCCGGCGCCGAGTATCAGGCCGCCGCCTTGTTAGATTTGTTGGACAGTTATCCGGTGATCCGCAACCGTTTAACGGCAGCGCACTGGGTGCAAGGTCGCCGGTGGACGTTGACTTTGGATCATGGTGGTCGCGTGCTCTTGCCCGAGCTTGATATTGCCGATGCGCTCAATCGCCTGATGCAATTGGAACAAGAGCGGCGCATTTTGGCGGTCGGCGACCAGACCATTGATTTGCGGCTGGATGATCGCGTGTTGCTTCGTCCAGCAAAATATATCGAGCCGACGAATTCCAAGGAGGCTAACGCGTGAACCAAGCCGTTCATCCAAACCAATTTCAGTCGCGACCTTCCGCTTCCAAAAAGGCGAGTGTGGCTGTGTTGGATATTGGGTCGAGCAAGATTACCTGCCTGTTGGCAGACCTACCCGTGGATGCCGATGGCGAACATGGGCGCGCCATTGTGACAGGTTTCGGGCATCAAATTTCAGAAGGCATTCGGGGCGGCCAGATTACCGATATGGTTAAAGCCGAAGAGTCGATCCGCGCTGCCGTTGATCATGCCGAGCGCATGGCCGAAACCGAAATTCGCAAAGTGATTGTCGGCGTTGCGAGTGGCCGTTTGGTGAGCAATTTGGCAACCGCTGAAATTGCCATTCAAAACCAAGTCGTGACTGATGACCATCTGGCTTTGGGGCTGCAACACGCGGCCTATGAGCTTGAGACCCCAGATCATGAAATCGTTCATGCCATCCCCATTAACTACAGTGTCGATGATAGCCACGGTATTGGTGACCCGCGTGGCATGGTGGGGGATGTCTTGCAGGTCAATATGCTGACGGTGGCGACTCCGCTGGCAGCGCTTCGTAATCTCAGAAGTTGCATCGAGCGCTGTCATCTTGAATGCGAGAAATTTGTTCTCGCACCTTATGCCAGCGCGCTGGCGTCGCTGAGCCAAGACGAAATGGATTTGGGTGTGCTGCATATTGATATGGGCGCAACGACAACCAGCTTTACTTTATTTTATGAAAGCAAGCCGATGTTTATGGGCGTGGTGCCGGCCGGTGGTTTAAATGTGACGCGCGACTTGGCGCTCGGTTTAAATATCCCCGTGGCTTCGGCGGAACGCGTTAAAAACTTATTCGGAAGCGCCCTCGACGGGGGCAGTGAAGATATCGAGCTACCGACTGGTCACGGCGGGGCGCATATCGTTCAGCACCACATGCTGACGCGGATCATTCGGCCGCGTCTCGAGGAAATTCTTGAGCTGATCACGGCCAAGCTCGATGAAAGCGGGCTTGCTGAACTCGCGGGGCGGCGAGTGGTGCTGGCAGGCGGAGCGGCGCAACTTTCAGGTGCGCGCGAGCTGGCGCAGCAAATATTGAACCGAGACGTGCGGGTGGCGACACCGATGCGATTGAATGGACTGCCTGAAATGGCAGGCAGTCCAGCATTTTCGGTCGGCGCTGGCCTGATTGCATATGCGCGCCAGCGCGACCAATTCCGCTTGCAGACGGCGCCGTCGGGTTATGGGCGTTTGGCGCGCTTAAAAAGTTGGCTGAAGAGGAATTTTTAAACCATGCGCAACGATCAAAACACATGGATGACAGAAATCGGTCGCGTGACCGCAATGTCTGCATCTGCGTTTCAGACAAACAAAATGGAAGCCGGACTGGGTTTTGTTTTGTCTATTTATCATTCCAGCCCGGTAAATATCACGAGTTGAGGAGAATCTTATGAGCATTCAACTAACAGTACCTTCCAAGCGT
>JAYODZ010000082.1:4646-8751 GCA_038106515.1 Rhodobiaceae bacterium | reverse complement strand
CAGGTTCGGTACCAATGACTATCATCACTTAATCTTAACATAGGTACTCACCGCTTGTTTTACCAGAGAAAGAGGCGTGAAAAGCGAAAAATGCGACTATTTGGACGCAAAAGGCATGTCGATAACGACCCGATAGTCAGAACAGGCCATAATAAGGGGACAAGCGTGCAAATTTTTCCCGATAAAAACCGCGGGAAGCGTCTGCAATAGACCATGAGGGATCGACGAATCCAACGTCGCACCGAGCGCCTTGATCTCATCAAGTCCCGTCCGCCCAAGCGACCTAACCTCGGCGCCAGCTGCAAATGCCCGCCGGCATGACACTGTAAATCGACCGTCCCACGATACGTGACGCCCGGTCGCCGGTGTCGTCAACGCGGCAATCGCAGCATATTCACGACCTATGAGAATGACCGATCGGCGCGGCCGGATCATACAGCCAGCCAGTGTACGACCTTTCGGCTCGCCGGCAGCGAGTGCCTGAGACAAGCTATCGACCATCGCGGCGGAAATTGGATAGTCGCTACCGCCAATCCAAGCGAGCAAGCGTTGCAGTAAACGTCGCTTCAATGTTTGCGGTAACGCTGCGAAAGCCGAACGTGGAATGCAGGCAACTCCTAGCGGCGTGATCACCTCTTGGCTTATGATAAATTCATCAACCATGCGGTCGATATCATCATCGACGGCGGCGAGACGGGCCGTGCTGAGGGCGAGACGCTCCGCCGACAGACCCGTTTCAAAAATTTGCAACGCGGTTTGGCGCCACCGCACACGTTCGAACGTTCTATCATCATTACTCGGATCTGAAACAAAAGGGACCTCATGACGCTCACAAAGCGCTTGTAAAGTCGCTGGCACTTGATCCAGCAAGGGACGCAAAATGGTTATATCGCCAAGCTGACGCCGGCCTTGCATGCCGCGTAGTCCGGTGAGATCAGAGCCGCGCGCTAAGCGCATCAACAGGGTTTCCATCTGATCAACGGCGTGATGGGCTGTAACTAATGCCGGTATTTTCCGTTTCCGACAGGCGGCCGACATAAGTTCATAACGAGCCTGGCGCGCCCGCGCCTGCAGAGCGGCGCCGCCCCGCCCCTCATGCCAGCGCAAAATATGACAATGCAGGCCGAGACGACGACATTGTTGCGCCACCATTTTCACTTCGTCCCGGGCTTCGGGCCTGAGCCCGTGATCAACGGTAAACACGGTAAAACGCGGAGCGCCTCTGAGCTTCTCTGCGCGACTAGCGAGATACATCATGGCCATACTGTCGGCACCGCCCGACACGGCAAGCCCGTAATGCGGCACATTTTGGAGCGCCCGCAAGCGCTTCAGAAAAGCTGACGGCGTCAGCGTTTTAGTTGGTTTTGCAGCCGGCACGTTTTTGTTCATTGGCGGCCCGCTGACGGACAGCACTCGAGGCATTGGGGAATTTCACCAAAAGATCGGCAAAAGCGTCACAAGCAGCGGTTTTTTGTTCCAAGGCGCTCAAACTCATGGCCAGCTTGAGTAGGCTATCTGGTGCCTTGTCGCTCTCAGCATAGGTCGTATAGCCGTTCAAAAATGCCTGCGCCGCTTGCTTAAAATCGCGCTCCACATAATAGCTTTCGCCGAGCCAATATTGCGCATTACCAGCCCGTTTATGCTTGGGATAGTCCTTTAGAAGATCAAGAAAGTCCTTGCGCGCAGGTGCATATTTACCAGCCCGCAACGAGGCCAGGCCCCGATCATAAAGCTTGTCGGGATCGGCCAAAGGCTCATTCTCTATCGGCGCAGGGATCAAATCGGCTTGCTCGCCCACCAGCGGCCCTTCTGTCGGCATCACTTCGCCATCGCCCGTCACCGGTTCGGGGGCGGCGATGCGGCCGATGACCAACGGCTCATCCGAGGTCGCATTTTGCTGCTGAAGCGCCCTTGCCTCCAGCGCCTGAAACCGGAATTCCATATCGGCAGCAGCGCGTTGATTGGCTTCTTCAAGGCGTTGCACGAGGCGCAAGATCTCATCCGTCTGCCCTTCAATGCGCCGTACCGAGTCCTCGAGCGTCGCCAAGCGAACCCGCATATCAGCTGAGGTCTGGTCGTCCATTGGCGCATCGGTTGCACCGGCAAAAATTGGCGCTTCGCCTGGTCGCGCGGGCTCGCGCGCCAGACCATCCAGCCGCGCCTCGATGCGATCCAGTCGCGCAGCCAAATCCGTCGGCAAGTCCGCCCCGCGACCAAGATTTTGTTGCGCCCGAATAAGCTGTTCAATCCGCATCAGTCGCAAAGCGATGGCTTCATTTTGTGCTTCATTTGATGATGTCGCGTCATTTGTAGAGGTCGCGATCGCATCTGCTGGTAACTCAGTCACAATGGCGGCGCTCGGCTCGTCCGACAGCAGCCCCTGCGCGAGGCCAGGCTGTCCCGACAGCATCGCCAGTCCTAAAAACCCAACTGCAAATGATATACGCATCCTAAAAGACCTCCGCAAAAGACCCCACCGTATGCCAAACGGAGGGCGTCGACGCACCAACGCTCTAGGCCGACTATGATAAAAAACCGCACAAAAGACCAGCCCCGAGCAACTTAAGGCATCCTTAAGGGGCAAGTGTGACACAAAAAAGGCACCCGCTGGGGGTGCCTTTAATGTTCTTAAACACGCGTTCTAGCGGATGGTTGTCAACGCGCGGCGGTTCTTCGACCAGCAGCGATCTTCCGAGCACAGCGATACTGGACGCTCTTTACCATAGGAAATCGTGGCAATTTGACTGCCCGATACACCGTAGCTCATCAGGGCGTCGCGAACAGCTGTTGCCCGACGAGCCCCCAGAGCGAGGTTATATTCGCGCGTACCGCGCTCGTCGGCGTGACCTTCAATCACGACGCTCAAGCTCGAATTTGATTTCAACCAACCAGCTTGGGCGCGAAGGATATTGCGTGCGTCGGCTGACAGCGACGACTGATCCGTGTCAAAGAAAACACGATCCAAGACATTTTCAGACAAGTAACCGGCTTCTGAAGCGGCGGACTCGCTACTCACACCACCCATTGAACTTTCCGAAGAAGTTGTAGCTTTCTGTCCACAAGCGGCCAGCGCGATGGTCAAAAGACCAATAGTCATTAAATTTTTCATAGTGTCCCTCTTCATACTAACTCCTGAGAAGTAAAAGGCTCAAATGTTTAAATTTTGTTAAGAGCTCGCCCTAATTAACTGCTTATAGCAAGAATATCGAAAATTGCAATTAAATGGGCAGGATAATTTAAAAATCTTTTATCCCGATTTACCGATTAAGTGGCGACCAAGCCGGATCTGAGGCAAAGCTCGTTGTCTTCAACGGGCGTTCATTATAGCCCGTTAAATCAACTGTCCATAAAGACGGGCCGCCAGACGCGCCCTCAGTCTCGCGGAAGAAAGCAATCACCCGGCCATTGGGCGACCAGCTTGGCCCTTCATTATGGAAGCCCTCGGTTAAGATGCGTTCACCAGTACCATCGGGCTTCATAACGCCGATCAAAAAGCGCCCCTTATAGGTTTTCGTAAAAGCAATTAAATCGCCACGCGGCGACCAAACCGGCGTGCCATAACGCCCTTTGCCATAACTAATGCGGCGGGCATTACGCCCATTAGCATCCATCACAAATAATTGCTGTGTTCCAAGCCGATCGCTCTCAAACACAATCTCACGGCCATCGGGCGAATAGCTTGGCGCCGTATCGATTGCCACCGACGAGGTCAGCCGTCGCGTCTCTCGCGTCCGCAAATCCAGCGTATAGATATTTGAGTTGCCGTTGCGCTCAAGGCTCATAATAATTTTGCCGCCGTCGGGCGAAAAGCGCGGCGCGAAAGTCATACCTGGAAAATCACCAACCACTTCTTGCTGACCCGTCTCCAAATTCAACAAATAAACCCTTGGTTTATTTTGATAAAAGGACAGATAAGCAATCTCTTGTCGGGTCGGGCTAAAGCGCGGCGTCAAAGCCAGCCCCTGCCCGCTGGTTAATTGTCGTTCATTATAGCCATCCTGATCCATCACGGCGAGGCGTTTAACGCGGCGATTTTTCTCGCCGCTTTCGGCAACAAACACAATCCGCGTATCAAAATAGCCTCGCTCGCCAGTCAGGCGTTCAT
>JAYODZ010000082.1:0-4636 GCA_038106515.1 Rhodobiaceae bacterium | reverse complement strand
CGCTCGCCTGACTGTGTTTAAAAATTCGCAGCGGCCACATTTGGGCCTTTGCGACGCCAATTTTCCTTACTGGTGTAAAATTGGAGGCCGCTCATTTGTTGTTGCGCCACCACATCCCACAATCTGAACTCAACCCGCAAGCGGCCATCACTCTCGAGCGTCGCCCGCCCCGTCACCAGCGCCAGGGTATTAATGATCCGCCAATCGCCGAAGCGCGGGCGCTCATTAATGGCGACCGATGTTTGAATAAAGGCTTCGCGGTTTACAGGTCGGAACAGACCTGTCCGTTCAAGATCCGCGGTGATCAAATTGGCAATATTGGCACCGGCCTCGCGCTCTCCGTCAAAATCAAGAATAGCAATTGGCAAGGGATCGACATTGCCTTGTGTAATATCGATTTTTAAAACCGCATGCCCTGCGCCGAGCGTCATGAAATAAAGCAAAGCCGCTGCGAGCCAAAAACGCGATTTTGAAGCGATTAAACTAACCATACTCTATTCTCCTAGCATATGACGCGGGTCAAAGCGAAGCTCGAGATCACGCCAATGTTCATATTTTTCAACTGGCATCTTAAAGGGCTGGCAGCGCAATATAGCGCGCAAGACACTCTCTGCCGCCGCTCTGAAATAAGGATCGGATAAGCGCTGCCGATTGGTAATCACCGGCCCTTGCGATACCGCACCTGTTGAGGACAGCGACACACTAATCTCGACAATCAAATCGCTACCATCTCGGGCGCCACTTGGAAAACTCCAACAGCGGCGCATTTGCGCCCGAAAACTATCGATCTCGCTGATCGTCAACTCGGCCACTTCGGGCGCTGCCTCGGGCGCCTTGGGTGCATCCGGGGTTTTGTCCAGTAACGCCTGAATTTGATCGATCTTGAGGCGATCTTGTGGTTCGGGGGCGGGTGCCACGACCGGCGGCGGCGCTTTTTTCTCCGGCTCGGGCTTGCTAATTTTTTCAGGAACCGGTTCGGGTTTCGGCTCCGGTTTCGTCTCTGGCACACTTTCGGGCGGTGGTGCTTTTTCAACCGGCTTGGGTTTCGCCGGCGCTGGTTGCGGCTTCACCGCATCCTCGCTCGGCGAGGGCGGCGTCTCGACTTTCTTTTGCAGGCGGGTCAGCTCGCTCACCGGCACCAACTCAACCGGCAGGGGCTGCCATTGCAGGGGTGCGGGGCGCAGCGGCGGCGCCCAATTCAGCGCCAATAAAATAAAGACCCCGTGCAGGAGAAGAGAAATGCCAAAATCGCGATGCGCAAGCATGGGATCGTCAGCGCTCCGTTTTGCTCTCCGTCACGAGCGCGACACGCGTGAACCCAGCGGCGTTTATCCGCGCCACGACATCGGCAACGCGCCCATAATTAACCGCCTGATCACCACGCACATAAATGCGCTGGTCGTACCCCGAGGCAGTAATCGCTTTTAGCTGCGCGATCAAAGCCTTGGCCTTGACCTCGCTCTCTTGCAGGAAAATATCGCCCTTAGCATTGATGGTAATCACCAGCGGCTCGTCCTCGCCAGACAGGTTTTGCGCTTTGGTTTTCGGCAAATCAACGGGCACACCTACCGTTAACAAGGGGGCCGCGACCATAAACACAATCAGCAAAACCAGCATCACATCAACCATCGGGGTGACATTGATATCGTTAAAGACGGGCCGTTTTCTGCCTAAGCGCGCCGACGGCTGCATTCTACTGCCGGTTTGAAAATTTACCCCCATGTCACGCTTTTCCTTTGCGATCGACGACGAAGGTCATGAAATATTCGGCAAAATTATCCAGCCGCTGCCCGTAGCGCGCGGCGGCATTGGAAAACACGTTATAAGCAATAACGGCCGGAATAGCGGCCAACAGGCCAAGCCCAGTGGCGAACAAAGCTTCGGCAATGCCAGGCGCCACCACCGCCAAATTGGTGTCGCGGGTCATGGCGATTGCTTGAAAGCTATTCATAATCCCCCAAACGCTGACGAACAGTCCAATAAAGGTCGCCGCGCTCACGACCGTTGCGAGAAACAAAAGCCGCTCCTCAATGGTAGCGATATCGGCCAAAATCACCGCCGTCATACTGCGGTCGACGCGCTTCAATGTATTCTCACTAGTCTTACTTGGGGCATCACCATTGTCGCGCCCCCATTCGCGCATCGCGGCGACAAACACTCGCGACAGGGCGTGCGTCTGATCGCGCTCGGCATGCTTATAAAGGTCTTGCAGCGACTCGCCCGACCAAAAGCGATGCTCGAACTTGTCCGCCAATTGATTATAGCGCCGCAAAAGCCGCCATTTTTCAAAGATGATTGCCCATGTGACCACCGAGGCCAGGACGAGCCCTAGCATGACCAACTGCACTACCCAATCGGCTCGCATGAAGAGCGCGATCAGAGAAAAATCGAGTTGATCCGCAAATTGGCCAGTCTGTTCGACAACAACAGGATCCATTAACGCCTCCCAAGTGCCACCAATGGGCAGAAACCTCAAACAATAATGAGGGACTGGTTAGAGGATAATTGTGTCAGAACTTAGACTTATTCGGCGAATTTAGACAAGCGCCACGATCGGCACTTGCTCGAACGCGGCGATCAATTCAGCTGGCAAACGACGTGGTTTACCGTCAAAATCTATCGTCGCCGCCGTCAGGTTGGCGTGCCAGATCGCCTCGCTGTCGCGAAAAATGACCTGTTCGGCCTGCAAACGCGCTCCGCGAATATCATAAAACCGCGTCGCCACCTCAAGCTCATCATCGATCCGCGCGGGTTGCAAAAACTTAATATCCATTTCGGTAACCGCAAAAGCCAGCGGCAAATCGCGCGCCGCCAAAGCATGGTGATGAATACCAATGGCGCGCAAATAATCGGAACGTCCGCGCTCGGCAAATTTTAAAAAATTGGCGTGATACACAACGCCCGAGAAATCTGTGTCCTCGTAATAGACGCGGACCTTGATCTTTTGCCATGCGGCCTCAGGAAATTTAGTCACCGTCACCGCCTCCAAACTGAAACAGATCAGATTCGGACTGCGCTGGCGGCATCAGGCCGAGATGGCTGAAAGCAGCGGGCATGAGCTGGCGACCGCGCGGCGTGCGATTGATAAAACCGAGCTGGAGTAAATAAGGCTCGACCAGATCTTCGAGCGCATCGCGTGGCTCGCTCAAGGCCGCGGCAATGGTATCAATCCCCACTGGGCCACCGCCAAATTTTTCTGCAACAACAGTGAGATAGCGATGATCGAGGCCGTCGAGCCCGCGCTGATCAACATGCAAACGATTGAGCGCCATATCGGCTATCTCAGCCGTCACACAGGCCGCATCTTGCAAATCCGCGAAATCCCGCACCCGGCGCAAGAGGCGCCCAGCAATGCGCGGCGTACCGCGGGCGCGACGCGCGATTTCTAGCGCCCCATCGGCGCTCAATTCGAGCCCCAAAAGGCCAGCACTGCGACGAATAATTTCGGTGAGATCCTCGACTTCATAAAAGTTTAAATAAACCGGAATACCGAAACGATCGCGTAGTGGCGTTGTCAACAAACCCGTGCGCGTCGTCGCCCCGACCAGCGTAAATGGCGGTAAATCGATTTTCACCGAACGCGCGGACGGCCCCTCGCCAATGATCAAATCGAGCTCAAAGTCTTCCATCGCCGGATAGAGAATTTCCTCCACCGCTGGGCTTAAGCGATGAATTTCATCGATAAATAAGACGTCATGCGCCTCAAGATTGGTCAAAAGAGCCGCTAAATCCCCCGCTTTGGAAATCACGGGTCCAGAGGTCGCGCGAAACCCACCGCCCATTTCGCGCGCAATGATTTGCGCCAAAGTGGTTTTACCTAGGCCGGGCGGACCAGCCAGCAAAACATGATCGAGCGCTTCTTGGCGCTTGCGGGCCGCGCCGATAAAGACCGAGAGATTTTCGCATTCTTTTTGTTGCCCGATAAATTGTGCCAGCGTCTTCGGGCGCAAAGCAACATCGACATCATCTTCTTGTCGGGCACGCGATACCAAGCGATCGGTCATTGCGATAGCTCCCGCAGCGCGGATTTAATCAAGACTTGCACATCGGCCTCCGCATGTTGCGCGCGAATGGTTTGCAAGGTTTGGAAAGCGAGCGTGCGGGCATAGCCCAAATTGATCAAAACCGCCAAAGCATCTTCCAAATCGCGGGCGCCGCCGCCCGCCTCGCTCGTCACTTCAAATTGCGGATCCGGCGCTTTGTCCTTCAACTCTTGCACAATACGTTGCGCGACTTTCGGCCCGATCCCAGGCGTCCGTGCAATCATGGCTTTATCTTGCGCCGCAATTGCAGCGGCGAGTTCGTCCGGCGTTAGTAACCCTAAGACGGCGAGCGCAACCTTCGCGCCGACCCCTTGCACGCCCATGAGGAGTTTGAACCATTGGCGCTCGCTATCTTGAACAAAGCCGAACAGGCGGAACGCATCCTCGCGGACATAAGTTTCGATCGACAGCGATATGCGCGAACCTAGCTCGGGACAATTGGCCAAAAAGCGGCTGGTAACTTCGATCAAATAGCCAACGCCATTGACATCGAGCAAAATCGATTGATCGCGATGCCCCAGCAAATCCCCCGTCAAGGCCCCGATCATGTCATTTCCTTAATCTTTAAAAACTTAGCCTGCCCTGTATAGGCG
>JAYODZ010000081.1:0-8954 GCA_038106515.1 Rhodobiaceae bacterium | reverse complement strand
GCAAAGTCATCGCTGTCACCGGCGGCACTGGCTCATTTGGCCGCGCCTTTGTGCGTAAGCTTTTACGCGAGTTTAACCCGAAAAAAGTCGTGATTATATCGCGCGATGAGCTCAAGCAATTTGAAATGCAGCAAGAAATGCCTGATCCGAGACTTCGGTTCTTGATTGGTGACGTCCGCGATGCCGAGCGCATGGTCATGGCCTTACGCGGTGTTGACTATTTGGTGCACGCGGCGGCCTTAAAACAAGTGCCGGCGGCTGAATATAACCCGCAAGAATGCGTTAAAACCAATATTGTCGGCGCCAATAACGTCATCTCAGCGGCGTTGGCGAATAATATTGATAAGGTCATTGCCCTGTCGACCGATAAAGCCAGCTCACCAATTAACCTCTATGGCGCGACGAAGCTCGTCTCCGATAAATTGTTTACCGCCGCTAATAATATGCGCGGCGATCGTCAAACGAAGTTTTCCGTCGTTCGCTATGGCAATGTGGCCTGCTCGCGTGGCTCCGTCATCCCGTTCTTTGAAAAATTGCGCAGCGAAGGCGCCAAGACTTTGCCGATCACGCATCCCGATATGACGCGCTTTTTGATAACACTCGAGGAAGGTGTTGACCTGGTGCTACGGAGTTTCAGCCGCATGTATGGTGGCGAAATCTATGTACCGAAACTCCCGAGCGTGAAAATAACTGACGTCGCGGCCGTGATGCTGCCAGGTCGTAAGCACAACATTATCGGCGTGCGGCCAGGCGAGAAAATGCACGAAGAAATGATCCCGCTCGAGCTTGCGAGTGACGCCATTGAATTTGAGGATTATTTCACCATCCGCCCAGCCATTCGATTTTTCGGGGCCGAGATTGATTATACGGTGTCGGCGCTGGGTGAGGTCGGTGTCCATGTTGCCTGTGATTTTTCGTATCAATCAGGCACCAATAGTTGGTATTTGACGCGCCCTGAGATTGCGAACCTGTTGGGTGAGCTTGGGGTTGCTGCATGAAATTCTACGCCCGACAGTCGATTGATGCGGGCGATGTAAAAGCCGTCACCGAGGCCCTGACGTCGGATTTTTTGACGCAAGGGCCTGCGGTGGAACAATTTGAGCAGGCGCTCGGGGCTTATACAGGCGCGGCCCATGTCTTGGCTGTGAACAGTGCGACCTCGGCCCTGATGCTCGCCTATCAAGCCGTTTTGACGCTGCGCGATAAACCCTCTCCCATCGTTTGGGTGCCTGCCAATACATTCGTTGCAACAGCCAATGCGGCCATTTTAATTGGCGCCGAAGTCGAGTTTCTCGATATTGATATTGCCACCGGCAATAACGATCTTGAAGGTTTGGAAGATCGATTGGCGGCTGCCACAGATTTACCCGATATTGTGGTGCCGGTACATTTCGCGGGGTTGGCCGTCGATATGCAAAGGCTACGCGACCTCGCTGACCGGTTCGGCTTCGCGATTGTCGAAGATGCTTCGCATGCGCTCGGCGGTAGCTATCGTGAGGAACCTTTATGCCGGGCGCAGTTTTCCGATGCTGCCGTAACGAGTTTTCATGCTGTCAAATCGATTGCGACGGGCGAGGGCGGGGCCGTTTTTACGGAAGATCGCTTGGTTGCAGATATTTGTCGTTCTTTGCGCAGCCATGGAGTGACGCGCGAAAGGCAAGATTTTTTCAAGGCCTCGTTAGCACCTTGGTATTACGAACAGCATGGCTTCGGGTTTAACTTCCGGATGTCGGATGTTCAAGCTGCTCTTGGCCGTTCCCAGTTACAGCGCTTGAATGATTTTCGTGCCCATAAATTCGAGCTTGCGGCGGCCTATCGCGCGAGCTTATCGCCAGACCATTTTTTCATTGTCGGTGGCGCGCAGGATGGCTCGGCCTATCACTTGTTTCCGGTTCTGTTGCCAGACCATATTAGCGAGACGATGAAAATCGAGCTTTACGAAGCCCTGCGGTCAGCCGGCTACCAGTTCAATGTGCACTACTATCCGGTGAACGAACAGCCGAGCTATGCGGCTTTTAATGGCCAATGCCCCAATGCCCTCAGTTTTTATCAGCGCGAAGTCAGCCTGCCTCTGCATATGCAGATTTCAACAGCAGATGTTGAGGCTATTTGCGCGGTCATGAACGCGTGGATGCTTGATCGAGCGGCGTGATGCGAACGGCGGCAATTGTTCCTGCGCGGTATGGCAGTAAGCGCATTCCACAAAAAAATTTCCGCTCCTTTCTCGGGCGCCCCATTTTATTTCGTGTGATTGATCAACTGGTTGAAGCCGCATGTTTTGATGGTATTTTTGTAAATACTGATGCGCCGCAGGAAGCGCTTTCTGGCCTACCAGCAGCGGCGACACTGGTCCCGCGCGAGGCCAGCCTCGCCGACGATCACAGCCCGATAAAAGATGTCGTCCAGAATACAATACAGCAGGTCGAGGCAAGTGGTCAGCAATTCGATATGTATGCCTTGGTCTATGCGACTGCTGTCTTGGTTCCCGCCGGCGCCTATGCTTCGGCACAGGCCGAGGCTTTGAAGCTTGGTCAACATTATCTGCTATCCGTGACCGATTATGGTCACCCGATCCAGCGGGCTTTCGCGCTTAGCCCCAATGGCCATTTGCAACCAGCTGGAAATTTTGCCAGTCAGCAACGCACGCAGGATTTTTCTCAGTTTTATCACGATGCGGCAGCCTTTTGTTTTGGCGCCCGTGATTTGTGGTTCCAGGATCAGCCAATCATCGGCCCCGAGACAGTCGGTTATAGGCTGCCGCGCACCAGCGCCTGGGATATTGATACGCAAGATGATTGGGAGATATGCGAAGCTATTTTTGCGCGCCAAATGTCTCGGTAATATCGGTATGATCGAAAGCTAGAGGGTCGCCAAAAGCGATATCTTTTTGGCAGGTGCGGCCGATCAATGTTTCGAAATAACGTGGTGCAAGGCCAAAGCCTGGACGAATGCGCTTTATGTTGTTGCGCGTGAAGGTCTCGCCGGCGCGAATATCGCGGCTGGCATAAATCGAACGCCTAAATTTCAGATTAGCGGCCTCGGTTGAACTGCACGACACCGAGCCGTCGCCTAAGGCGCGCGCGGCTTGGCGACATTGGACGACCAGTTCTTTTAACTCATGCGGTTCTAATGAAAAGGCTGCGTCAGGCCCGCCATCGGCGCGCGCCAGCGTAATGTGCTTTTCAATGACCCGCGCTCCCATAGCCGTCGCCATGATGGCCGCCAGCGTTCCAAGGCTGTGGTCTGATAAGCCGATATGGTTACCGAACTTATCCTGCAAGGTTTTGATCGCAGAAATATTGATGTCCTCAACCGGAGTTGGGTAACCGCTAACGCAATGCAAGAGATAGATTTCGTGCGCGCCATTGGCCTCGGCATGCGCGACAGCCTGTTCAATTTCCGTGATCGAGGCGAGGCCGGTCGATATAATCATCGGCTTGCCCGTGCGAGCAACTTTACCGATTAGCGGCAGGTCAAGAAGTTCGAAGGAGGCAATTTTGTAAAAAGGGCAGGCTAGGTCTTCGAGAAAATCCACTGCGGCCTCGTCAAATGGCGTGCTGATGCAACTAATGCCCAGCGATTTGGCATGGTCAAACAGGGGTGCGTGCCATGCGAGCGGCGTATGGGCCTCTTCATACAGATCCCATAATGTCCGGCCATCCCACAAGCCGCCGGAAATACGAAAATCATCCTTATCGCTGTCGAGCGTCATGCTGGCGGCCGTATAGGTCTGCAATTTCACGCAGTCGGCGCCGGCATCGGCGGCAACGCCAATCAAGGCTTTGGCGCGGTCAAGATCGCCATTATGGTTGCCGGAAATTTCCGCAATGATATAGGGTGAAGATGTTTTACCGATCATGACTTTCACGGGTCAATTGTTTCGCAAGGGCGGAGATATTGGCGTCTTCAAGATAGATATTGGATAGAATATCAGCGGCTTCTTGAGGCGCATGCGTGAAGGCGAGCCGAAGAATATCCATCCAATTTTTATTGTTGCGTGAGCGGATGGCTTCGATTTCATCAATGATCTCTAAGGCAGTTTTCATGGGCTTTGTCCTAAATACGCCGTTCGCCCCGGATCAAGCAATTTTCACGCCAGAGGCGGAAATCGCAGGCGGAGAAAATTTTTTGGCTGGCGATGTTGGTTGGCTTAATCGTAGCTGAGAAATGGTCGGCGCGATAAGGATTGTGGGCCAGGCCATTGCGCAAAAGCGATGCGCCGAAACCGGCGCCGCGGGCGTCGGGCGCGATGATGATGCTGACTTCGATGCGATCGTCTTCCGGGATATGATCAAGGCGGATCATCCCAATTTCGGTTTGGCCGAAAGAACCAATAAAAATACGTCGGTCAGGATTGTCTAACGTCTGGCTAAGCCAATTGTGATGCTGCGTGGTGTCGAGCTCGGCGCTATCGAGAGAGACAGCGCGTGTGTCCGGGTCATTGCGCCAGCCAAATAAAAGACCGCAATCACCGGCACGCGCAGGTCGAAGTGATATAGATCCAGTCATACACAAAATTCCCTTTCACCCGCAAAGGCAATTCAAATTTCGTGCCATAAGACCCTCTAAATAATAAATATTTTCGGCTAAAATCGATAGAATCCAGTCGTTTTTAGATTTGAGGGTAGGATAGATACACATGTTCGTAAACCGCGGCGTCACGGGGTGGCACGCGGTGTTGAAAGGGAGATCAATGGCGACAGATATCTCGACCCTGAATGCCTCGCAATTATCGACATATTTTGTCGATAAATTGACATCCGCTGCGACGGCCTCGGCTCAGACGACTGCGCTCGATCAAGACGATGTTAATCATTTTTTCTCTGCTTCGGATGGATCGCGCTTTCTTTTGCTGAAGCAAAATATCGACGCCCAAAGCATTATCTATTCTGCGGTTGAATTGCAGGCGTCGGTTCTCGCCGATCTTGATCATTTGATTAACGATGTTCTGAACTTGGAAACCAGCCTAAACGATGCCGGACTTACCGCGGAGGCACGCCTTGATATTGGTTTGACCATCGACCAGCGCAAGGCAGCGATTAACGAGGTAATTGCCCAGTCCTATCATCGTGACGACCTCAATCTTTCTGGCTTTCATGGCTCGGCCGATAAGCTATTGACGACGCTATTGCCCGATACTGTGTCGATCGAAACCTTGGGCATTGATCAAACCGAGCTTTTGGCGCTTGAAGTCGATTTTGCATCGATTTTTGAGAATATGCATTATGCGCCCGATTGTCCGATCTGTGCAGCCCAGAATAGTGACCCAAGTCAAGCAGCGCTGAGCGCCTCTCTCGGGAATGATATCGCCACGCCGGAAGCGATTGCCTCAACCTACACAACCAATAACACCGGCACGGCAAGCTCTGGCTCTTTTGCGACGAATTATATTGAAGCCCTCAACGCTGGTGTGAAATGGGATATTGATACGGCGGCCGGCGAGACGTTGACCTATTCCTTTTACAAGGGCGACGCCGTTACCCCTTACGCCTATAGCTTGCCGACCAGCTATAATGATAACACGCCCGTGCCCTTATCGGATGGCGATGCTGGTAATGATCAGAAAGTGCGCGACGCTTTTGCCAAATGGGATGCCGTCATTGGTATTGATCTTGAGGAAGTCACTGAAACTGCAGGCTCGGATGTCGTTGGTGAAATGCGCGTCGCCTTTGTGACCGACCGCGACGGAGGTGGGGCCGGAACATTTGCCTTTGCCTATTATCCTAATTCTGGCGCCTCGGGGGGGGACGTCTGGTTTGACATGGCCAATACGACGGTTATGGCTGGTGAATATACTTTTGATTACTTTGCTACTATTCACGAAATGGGGCACGCGATCGGTTTAGCTCATCCCTTCGCTGGCGCTAGCCCATTTGTCGCCAAGCCCGAATTGGCCGGTAGCGAACATTTCAACCGCAATACTGTCATGTCCTATAACTTCGATGACCGTAACGGCTATTTTGATGTCAGCACATTGGCCTCGGGTTATAGCTATTCCAATTGGAAGCATGTTTATCCGATCACGCCGATGATTTACGACATTGCCTATGGCGAAGAACTTTACGGCGCCGAGACGACCACCAATACTGGGAGCACGAGCTATAGCTTTGATATCAATCCAGTTACCTTAGAGACGATTTACGACTCGGGTGGGGAAGATACGCTGGATGCGTCGAACCAAACACGGCAAAATATCATCGACCTCACGCCGGGGAGTTTTTCGTCGATCGGTCTTTTGGCTGACCGCGCAGCGGCGCAAGCCTATTATGAGGGGCTTGGTATTTCTGCAGGCGCCGTGAGCGGTTGGTTCGGCGTTTTCGATGCGACAGCCAGCTCGATGATGACCGCCAATACTGGTGATTTTACCGATGGCGTGTACCGCGGCCAAGATAATGTGGCGATCGCTTTCTCGACGACGATTGAAAATGCCAAGGGCGGCTCGGGCAACGATCAGATCACCGGTAATGACGCCGCCAACCGTTTAGAGGGTAATGCTGGCGACGATGAGATTACAGGCGGTCGCGGTAACGATATTATTGACGGCGGGAGCGGGGCCGATACGGCCATTTTTACAGGCAATGCAGCAGCCTACCGGGTCAAGCGTGAGGGCAGTTCGGTTACCGTGACAGATCTCACCAGTGGGCGCTACGGCACCGACAGCTTGCGCAATGTGGAATATCTGCAATTTGATGACCAAACTTTAACGGTTTCTGAACTGACCGATGAGACCATCACAATTTCGGCAGAGAACCGGGCCGGCGAACGCCGGCAGTTAAATCAAGCGCTACGCTCTTATCTAGGAGGCGCTCGCAATGACACTTTGCTTGTCGACCGCTTCGACCGAACAGATCGAACAATTGATGGTGGTGCGGGAAATGATACGATTGTCTCTGGCGGGGGCGCTGACGTCGTGCAAGGCGGCGTCGGTAATGACACACTTCGCGGCGGGGCGGGGCGTGATATTTTAGATGGCGGTAGCGGTAATGACCGCTTTGTCATTGTCGGCAAAACGCGGCCTGGGCAATATACGGCCAGCGCGATCGCAAATTCCGCCGGCAGCGGGGTTAACCTTGAACAAGCATTATCGCTCGATGAGCTCAATAATAATAGCGAAAGTGATTTGTCGGCGGGCGAAATTATTCGCGGCGGTGAGGGCTATGATGCGATTTTCGGATACGGTGAAATGGATTTTACGACCGTAGAAATCGAGAGTATCGAAGAGATTAACCTCAATTCTACGCTACGCATTCGTGCCGACCAGCTTGCGGCTTTGGCATCGGCTGGCGGCCGCATTAAGGGCGATGGCGCCTCGGTGATCGAAATTGTTGCCGCCCCTGGACAGAAAATCGTTGACTTGCAGTCTTTAACGCTGACGGGGATTGGCGAAGTCAAACTCGGAGATGGCGTGGCAGCACGTTTCGGTGACGCTTCGGCTGCTGGCGTTGCGGTGATCTCGGGACGTGGCGAAGTTGCTGCCACTTCCGAGCAAGGTCGGCAAAATATCGCGACCGCTGTTTTGAGAGCAGGGTCGATGAATGAGGTTGCTTTCTTCGCCAGCGACAAGGATTTAGGGCGTTATCAGGGGTTTGTTCTCGAGCGGGCTCGGGCCAGTCAACAATTGCAACGCCTGGATGGCCCGCTTCTGACAGCTTATGAAGATGGCGTTCTGGGTCATCTCAAGTCGGGTGATCGGTTACAAATCGGAACCTCCATTTTCTTGACGGAACGTCTGGCACAGGGTTTGGCGGCGCGGGCCATAACGCTCGAAGGTCAATCGCAGAGCCACGTGACAATTGCTGCCGGTCGTTCTGTGGTCGATCTCGCGGGTTTGTCTTTCAAAAATATTGCTTCCCTTCGGTTGGAGGCTGGCGCACGTCTTGTCGTATCGGGAGCGCAAGTTTCTACACTGCAGGCCATTGACGGTGCCGGCACGATTGCCAGTTCCGACGGCGATAGTTTTGCGGCCTTGAGGGCGGGTTTGAGCCAATTGCAGCTTAGTAGCGAACTGACGCTTCTGGAATCTAAACGCGACGCTGAGCTTTTGACGTCTTTTAAGTTAGAGCGTAATCGACTTTCAATACGTGTTCAGAACGCGCCCAATGACTATGCTGACTGGAATATTGTGAGAAATTCGGAAGCTGTGACAAATTTGTCGGGACAGAATACGATGGCAAATATTAGCACTTTAGCGCAACGCGCGACGGAATTGAAAGAGTCTGTTTTAGTTTCGATGAGCGCTAATTCGAGAAATATAGATAAAATACAATATGTTAACCTAGGTTTATCAGCACAACCCATGTCCAGAAGCCACTCTTTTCTGTCGCAGCTACTGGCGCAGCTCAACCTCGAAGCGAATATAGCCGCTAGAGCACATAATTTGTCGGCAGATACAATAAGCGTTATGCTTGAAAGATTGTAAAAAGAGGCTTATTTAACAAGCTCTAAATTTCGGAGTTGTTATGGAATATTGTCCCGAGTGGCTTTTTGAGTATTGTGTTGCACAGACGGCAGCTGACTTTTTGTCGGCCGAGTTGCCGATCGAAGCGCACGCTAAAAAATATGCCACAGACTTATCGGAAACCTATAATGACATTGATCCGGAGCTGATCGAAGTCGCCGCGACGGGCATTCTAGAATTTTTGAACGAGATCAAGGTCGGTGAGGATGCGATTGATTATCTCGTTCAGTTTTGCTGGTTTTCGTTGAATTTTGAAAATCACCGCGCTGTTAAGCGCAAGCGGAAGTCGATGCTATCGACCTGTTTTGAACCCGTTAAGGAAATGACCTATTCGGCTGACAAAGCCGTGAAAAGCTTTAAAGCCTATCTTTATGCCGATCGCTCTAATGTTTTGCCGAAAATGCCGACTGGCTGGAAGCTCGCTGACGAGGCCGATGTTGAACCGCTGAAGAAAATGACCGAGCGTGAAACCTCGGTCATGGATATGCTTTAGGCG
>JAYODZ010000080.1:2434-9004 GCA_038106515.1 Rhodobiaceae bacterium | reverse complement strand
CGCGCTTTACCTGTCCCTATCACGGCTGGACTTATAATCAGCAAGGCGATTTGATCGGCATTGCTTCGCCTGATCAATATGGACAAGCCGACAAGGCGGATTTGAAACTTGTTGCCTTCCCAACCTACGAGTCAGCCGGTCTTATTTGGGTTGTGCTCGATCCGGCATCAAAGATCGATATTGCGAGTTTTCTCGGTGGGCTCGATCAAATGCTGGCCGGATTCGATCTCGCCTCTTGGTCGCTTTATGATCAATGCACTTTAGCCGGAGCGAATTGGAAGTTGGCTTTTGACGCACATTTGGAATTCTACCATCTACCTGTTTTGCACAAAGAAACTTTTGGGCCGCGTATTAGCAACAAGGCGCAATATTTTTTTCACGGACCGCATCAGCGATTAGGGTTAATGTCGGAGCATCCCGTGGAGCAAAATGATTTGCGTAATCTCGGAGATGTCGCTGAATCCGACTGGCCGCTGTCCTCGCTTTTGTTTGGTGAATGGATTGTGTTTCCCAATGTTTCATTAAACTGTTTCACGGCGGGTGAGCAAGTGATGGTGGTTTCACAAGTTTTCCCAGGCGACACGCCAGATAGCTCGACCACAGTGCAAAGCTATTTGGTCAAAAATCTTCCGAGCGAAGCGACTAAAGCCGAGCTTAATGAATTTGTTACTTTTATTAAAAAGATTGTCGGTGAGGAAGATTTGCCGATGTCGAGGCAACAACAAAAGGCCATATCATCTGGCTTGATGCAGAAAGTGCATTTCGGCCGCAACGAGGCCGGGTTGCAACAATATCACCATTGGATCGAGCGTTTGGTAAAGGGCGAGAAACCTGATTTTTTCGCCGCAAAATAGGTTAGAGTGAGGTTGCAGTAGTTTATTACTTTACGAAGGCTTGAGTTGTTTAGGAGGACGCGATGCCGAATCTCGAAGAAAGACTAAATATCGTTGAAGCGCAGCTCGGTATTCAGCAAACCATTACCCGTTATTGCCGCGCTTTGGATTGGCTGGATGAAGATTTATTGCGTCGTTGTTATACCGCCAATGCTTATGTTGATTACGGTTTCTATGCTGGCGATGTTGAGGGCTTTTTTCCGGTTGTTATGGAGATTGAGCGGCAAGCGCTACACCGGTGGCATTTGCTATCCAATATCGCGTCCGAAATTCAAGGCGATCAGGCCGAAGTCGAATGCTATGGCATTGCGACCTCCACCCATGACGGCCAATCGCTGAATATTTTTGCTGGTCGTTATTTGATCCGTTGCGTTAAAACGCCTGAAGGCTGGTTGATGGCGCGTAATCAATATGTCTTGGATTATAATTTTACCGCGCAGGTGACTGATCTGGGTGACGCTATGGGGCAACTGCAGTCCGGCGTAGGTCTGGCAAGCAACCACCCCTTATACCGTAAGCTGGATCGCACCTCGTCATAGCCGCGAACGGGCGGCGGAGCCGGTGGCCATGCCGATTAAATATAGTGTCCTCTTGGTCTTGCTCGGGGCTTTGAGCCATGCGGCATATGCCTGGATAGGCACGTCGGTCGATGCCGACGGCGTTTTGCGCGAAGCGTTTGTGTTATTGCCCCTAGGCTATGCGTTCTATTTTGCGGCTTTGTTGGTGTTTCTTTTTGGCCGATCAAAATAGCCAGGCGATCATGATCCAAGCGACAAGGTAAAATAAGCCAAAGCCAGAGATCATGAACTGAATTTCACCCAATAGCCCGTCGCCCGCCGATAGAGCAAAAATGACAAACAAGATAACAGTCGCGACAAAGGCGAGGATGGCGGCTTGTTTTATGCTAACGCCTGGGGCGAGGGCGTCGTTGATTATCGCGATGGCATCGGGCGCCACCCATATCAGGCCAATGGCTGCCAGTATCAGGGCAAGCGCCAGGACACCGAGCAGGGCGAGGCTTTGTTTTTGTTCTTGTTCCATAACTTAGCTCTCGACTTTCAGTGAGGCTTTTAAGGCCTCAGGGTGGGGTATATCTTTGACGATAATCTCTGCATCGTCGCCGGCAGTGAAAATTTCGACATCGCCAGCCCCGAACAGCCTTTGCCCGAAACTTTGCTGAATTTTGACACTTCGTATGTTTTTCAGCTGTAATTCAGTGGTGGATTTGCTGAATAAGCCTTCGGTTAAGCGCAGTTCATTTTGATCGACAGTCAAAAATACGGCGCGACAGCGCACAAACCAAATTAGCAGAATAATGATGCCAAGCCCGAAAAACCCGATCAACAGAAGGGCAATAAGGAAGCGGATCGGGTGAGCCCGCACCATGGAGGGGTGAGATTGATAGGAGGTCGCCATAAGCCGTCTCTTTTCTTGTTATTTTGCAATAGTCTAGCGAGCATGCGCCGTAGAGGCAAGCATTCTCGCTAAACCACTGTAATGGCCGAATCCTTAACCGAGGGTAAATCAATATATCTCTGTTTTTATTATATTTTGTGGGCATCTCATTGAGAATTGCGTGAACGCCCCAATTAGGCTAGGTTTCGCTTCATATTAACGGAATATCAAAGAGGTTCCGCATGTCAGTTCATGGCCGCGTCAAACGGCATACCATACCCGAATTAATGGCTCGCAAAGGCGAAACGCCGATTGTTTGCTTGACCAGCTATCACGCGCATACAGCACGGCTGATTGATCCTTACGTCGATGTCTTGCTCGTCGGCGACAGCCTTGGCATGGTGATGTATGGCATGGATAGTACTTTGCCAGTCACGTTGGACATGATGATTGCCCATGGTGCGGCTGTCATGCGCGGTTCCGAACGCGCCCTGGTGGTTGTCGATATGCCGTTTGGTAGTTACGAAGAAAGCCCAGAAGTGGCCTTTCGCAATGCCGCTCGTATTATCAAAGAAACCGGCTGTCAGGCGGTTAAACTTGAGGGCGGGCAGCGCATGGCGGACACCATTCACTATTTGACCCAAAGGGGCATTCCCGTGATGGGGCATATAGGTCTGACGCCGCAAAATGTGAATATTATGGGCGGCTTTAAAACCCAAGGCCGCCATATGGATCAGTGGCCCGAGTTGCAAGCAGATGCCCAGGCAGTTGCGGCAGCTGGCGCTTTCTCGATTGTTCTAGAAGGTATGGTTGCGACCTTGGCGGATCAAATCACAGCCGCGATTGATATTCCGACTATTGGGATTGGCGCATCGTCGAATTGCGATGGACAAATTTTGGTCACCGAAGATATGCTTGGCTTATCACCCTCGGTTCCCAAATTTGTTAAAGAATTCGCAACATTGGGTGCGCAAATAGCGGGCGCGGCCGATGCTTATGCAACCGAAGTCCGTAGTCGACGCTTTCCTGCGCCGGAGAACCAATATGATGTATTCAAGTCCAGTCAGGTGCAAAACACTGAGGACGAGGAGTAAGCGTTGTGAGTGATATTTTTCAAGAAGTCGACAATGAATTACGCCGCGATCGGTTAAGCCGCTTTTGGAATGAGAATGGCCTGATCATTATTTCGGCGGCCATTGCGATTGTTATCGCAGTGACCGTCGGCGTCATCTACAAAGGCGTTCAAAATAGCCGCAATGCATCGGCTTTTGAGCGCTATACCGCGATGCTGGAGACGGTCTCTGAGGCAGAGGATGTGGCGCAACTGCTTCAGCAATTCGTTGATCAGGAAGATAATGGTTACGGCGTGTTGGCACAGTTTCGGCTTGCAAAAACGCTGGCCGATGACAAGAAATTAGCCGAGGCGGCGGCGCTCTACGAACAGATTGCAACCCGCGGCGACCTGCCTGTGACGGTGCGCGATTTTGCCAATTTGATGGCTGGAGCCAGTTTGGTCGGCCAGACAAGTGCCGCTGATATTCAGGCCCGGCTGGGTAAAATGTTGGATGCGCCAAATGGTTTCCGTGGCCAGGCGCGTGAGCTATATGCATTGGCTTTGTTGTTGGATGATGACCCCTTGGCGGCGCGCGACCTCTTGCAAGCCCACATAGCTGAAACAGCTACAACGCCAGCGATGCGTTTGCGGGCACAGATTTTATTGGATGAGGCTTTGCAGAAATTGCGGCTTTCGGGCGAGTGAGGGGTGTCGATGACGCGCAAGATTTTACATGCATTTTCGGGTTTAACGCTGTTGGCGTTGGCCGCTTGCGGTGATAAGGAAGAGGTTGTCAAAATTGATGGTGATCGGATATCGATCCTGTCTTACGAGCGCTCGCTGACGGTTGATCCGCGCGTCAAAGACCAAGATTTTGCGATTCCACCGGCTTTTGATAATCCCGAATGGGCGCAGCCTGGTGGCTACCCCAGCCATGCAGCCTATCATTTGGCCTTGGGCAGCGATGTTAAGCGGGATTTCCGTGTTGATATGGTTGAGGGCAATACCAAAGTAACGCGGATTATGTCGCCGCCGATTGTCGCCGAGGGCAAAGTATTTGCCATGGGTTCCGAGCTTGATATTGCCGCCGTTGATGCTTCCTCCGGCAAGCGGCTGTGGAAGCAATCCGTGGCCCCCGAGTGGCGTGTGCAAAACCCTGGTATTACGCGGTTTATCGGCTTTAAAAGCTCTAAAGTCGACATCGAAGATGGCTTTATGGGCGGTATCGCCTACAGCCAAGGTCGCCTCTTTGTTGCCACAGGCTTTGGAGAAATTTTGGCGTTGAATGCAGGTACTGGCGAAATTATTTGGCGGGTTCACAATGAAGTGCCGTTTTCGAACGCACCAACGGTTCGCGATGGGCAGATTTACGTCGTTTCGCAAGATAGCCGATTACAGGTTTTCTCCGCCGCCGACGGCAAGCGCCGCTGGGAACATCTGGCGATTACCGAGACTGCGGGCATTTTGTCGGCCTCAAGCCCAGCTGTGAATGATCAAATTGTTGTCGCTGGTTTTAACTCAGGCGAGGTTATTGCTTTGCGCACCTTTAATGGCTCCGTGAACTGGAGTGATAGCCTCTCGGCTCGGTCGATGCAGGTAACCCCTATGTCCGAATTGGTGGCGATTGTCGGGCGCCCAGTGATCGATCGTGATCGGGTCTTCGCGGTTAGTCATGGCGGACGCATGGTGGCGATCGACGTGCGGTCTGGCGAGCGCGTGTGGACGGCAGATGTTGGCTCTATCGAAATGCCGTGGGTGACGGGCGATAGCGTTATTGTGATCACCACGGATGCCGAGATTGTGAGCCTAACCCGCAGCCTAGGGCGCGTCCGTTGGGTTAATCAATTGCCGCAATTTGAAGATGAAGACGATAAAGAAGGCAATATTAGCTGGGCGGGGCCGGTGATGGCCGGTGGCCAATTGATAGCCGCCTCGTCGCAGGGAGAGCTGTATTTTGTCTCGCCCGAAGATGGTTCCATTTTGCGCACGCTTGAAATCGGTGATCCCGTCAGCGTGTCACCTGTTGTGGCCAATCGGACGCTCTATGTTCTGACGGATGAGGGCGAGCTGATCGCTTATCGTTAGGACGCAAAGATGACTGAGGCTCATTCTCTGTTGCGCCTCGCGATCGTCGGTCGACCCAATGTGGGAAAATCCACACTGTTTAACCGCCTCGCGGGTAAGCGCCTCGCTCTGGTTGATGATCAGCCAGGGGTGACGCGCGACCGACGGCAGGGAGATGGCCGCTTGGGCGATTTGCGGTTCTCTATTATTGATACGGCTGGTTTTGAAGAGGGCAAGACGGGTTCACTCGAAGCCCGCATGCGGTCGCAAACCGAATTAGCCTTGCAAGAAGCCGATGTCATTTTGATGCTGATTGATGCGCGTGCCGGGATCTTGCCCGAGGATGAGGTTTTTGCGCGCATCGTTCGGAAAGCCAATAAGGAAGTTATTCTTGCGGCGAATAAGTCTGAAGGCGGTGCCGGCGCCACTACCATTGCCGAGGCCTATGCCTTGGGGCTGGGCGAGCCGATTGGTTTATCCGCCGAGCATGGTGATGGTACCGAGGCCTTATATCAACGCCTGCGCCGCGCGATTGAGATCCACGCTGCTGATTTTGCGGTCGCCTATGATGAAGCAAATTTAGAGGAAGCCTTTGACCCCGAAGTGCCGTATGAGGATGATCTAACCCGTCCGTTGCGGATTGCTATTTTGGGGCGTCCCAATGCTGGCAAGTCGACATTGATCAATGCGCTCGTCGGTCACGACCGGCTGTTGACCGGGCCAGAGGCGGGGCTGACCCGCGATAGTATTTCGGTCGAGTGGACTTATGTCGATGCCGAGGGCCAAAGCCGCCCCATGGTTTTGTGGGATACGGCGGGCATGCGGCGCAAAGCGCGTGTATCGGAAAATCTCGAAAAACTAGCTGTCGCCGATGGCTTGCGGGCGATCAAATTTGCCGAAATTTGTGTCTTGTTGATTGATGCGCAATCGCCTTTTGATAAGCAAGATGTGCAACTGGCCGATCTCGTTGAGCGCGAGGGACGGGCGCTGGTGATCGCAATCAATAAGTGGGACTTGAAGCTTGACCGCGACGAGGTACGTCAGCAAGTGCAAGATAGTCTGTTAAAATCACTGTCGCGTCTGCGGGGTATTCCCGTGGTTTATTTATCGGCGCAATCAGGTCGCGGGCTTGATCGCCTCGTGCCAGCTATTTTGGCGCAGAAT
>JAYODZ010000080.1:0-2424 GCA_038106515.1 Rhodobiaceae bacterium | reverse complement strand
GCGCAGAATAAATTGTGGAACTCGCGCATTTCGACGGGGAAATTAAACCGCTGGCTGCAAGATGTCACCGAGCGTCACCCGCCGCCCGCTGACAAGGGACGCCCGGTTAATTTGCGTTTTATGACGCAAGCCAAGTCGCGGCCGCCAACCTTTGTTGCTTTCTCAAGCCGTGGTCACTCGGTACCCGATAGCTATAATCGTTATTTGGCGAATGAATTACGCTTGAGCTTTGGTCTCGATGGTGTGCCGTTACGCGTCTTTATCCGTAAAGGTAAAAACCCTTACGAGGGACGATAATCGACAATTTCGCCGTGCCGCTGTTCTTCAGCCGATAGTAGCTCAAGAAATAACGGCACCAAATCATCTGGCCGCGTCAAGCTATCGGGATCCTCACCGGGCATGGCTTTTGCCCGCATCTGGGTGCGCACGGGGCCTGGGTTGAGCAGATTGATCCGGAAGTCACGATTTTTATGCTCGGCCGCCCAGCTTAAAACCAAGGCATTGAGGGCTGCTTTACTCGCCGCATAGGTCGCCCAGAAGGGGCGGTTTTTTGCCACCGCGGCCGAGGTGACGAAGACGCTTCGCGGCTTTGCGGCTTGCAACAATAGAGGCTCAAGCGAGCGAATAAGACGCATATTAGCCGTGACATTGACAGCAAAGGTCTTGTCAAATTCTTCTGGGCCGATATGGCTCGCTGGCGTCAGCTGACCCAACAGGCCGGCATTGCCGACCAGAATGTCAAGCTTACCCCAGCGTTCAAATAGGGAAGCTCCGAGGCGATCAATTGCCTCGTAATCTGTAAGGTCAAGTGGCACACCCGTTGCCAGACCGCCAGCGGCGGTAATGCGGTCGTACAGAGACTCGAGCGCGCTTTGCGTTCTTCCAATAAGAACCACATGCGCTCCAGCCTTAGCAAGCGCCCGCGCGACGCTATAGCCAATACCACGGGTTGCGCCGGTCACGACGGCAAGTTTTCCATTTAAATCCGTCATTAGGCTTTTTCTGCGAGTAAGGAGAGTTGTTTCAAACCGTCACCGCCTGACAAGTCCACCAAGGGGGTCGGGTAATCGCCTGTGAAGCAGTGATCGGTGAAGGCTGGATTGTTGGGGTCGCGGCCATTTGGGTGCCCCATGGCCTTATAAATTCCGTCGACCGATAAAAAGGCCAGACTATCGGCGCGAATATATTTACACATCTCTTCGAGCGAATGTGTGGCGGCGAGTAGTTGATCGCGCTCGGGCGTGTCGATGCCGTAATAGTCGGGGTGAGTGATTGGCGGCGAGGCAATCCGCATATGCACTTCGCTGGCGCCAGCATCGCGCATCATTTGCACGATTTTAAGCGAGGTGGTGCCGCGCACGATCGAATCGTCAATCAAGACAATGCGCTTGCCCTCAACGATGGCGCGATTGGCATTATGTTTCAGCTTAACCGAAAAAGCACGAATAGATTGTGTCGGTTCGATAAAGGTGCGCCCGACATAGTGATTGCGAATAATGCCAAGCTCGAAGGGAATGCCCGCTTCCGACGCATAGCCAATTGCTGCCGGAACGCCGCTATCGGGTACAGGGATAACGATATCCGCTTCTCGGTGGGTTTCGCGTGCCAATTGTTCGCCAAAAGACTTGCGCACTTCATAGATGCTCCGCCCTTGAACCGTGCTATCGGGGCGGGCAAAATAAATATATTCAAAAATGCAAGGGCGTGGCTCCATAGGCGGGAAAGGCTTATAGCTCTCGACGCCCCCCTCAGTGATCACGACGATTTCGCCATTATCGATCTCGCGAATGAATTTGGCGCCAATAATATCAAGCGCACAAGTTTCGGATGCCAGTATGTAGCTGCCATCGAGCTGTCCCAAAATCAGCGGGCGAATGCCTAAGGGGTCGCGCGCGCCAATTAGTTTTTTATTGGTCAAAACCGCCAAGGCATAAGCACCTTGGATTTGAAACAGCGCATCGGTAAAGCGCGACAGCGTATTACCGCGTTTCGAACGCGCCACCAGCTGCAAGACGACCTCCGTGTCGGATGTCGACTGAAAGATCGCTCCTTGGCCAACCAGCTCATTGCGTAAGGTCAGGGCGTTGGTCAAATTGCCATTATGCGCCATGGCAAAACCGCCGCCTGCAAGATCGGCAAATAGCGGCTGCACGTTGCGCAAAATGGTTTCGCCCGTAGTGGAATAGCGGACATGGCCAACAGCGGCCGAGCCGACTAAGCGATCGATGATCGAGGCTTTGGTGAAATGCTCGCTCACGAGCCCCATGCGACGCTCGGCATGAAAATGCTTTCCGTCATAACTGACAATGCCGGCTGCTTCTTGGCCACGGTGTTGCAGCGCGTGTAACCCCAGCGCTGTTAGGGCACTCGCGTCGGGGTGGCCGAAAATACCAAACACGCCGCATTCCTCGCGTAAATGGTCGT
>JAYODZ010000079.1:7394-9005 GCA_038106515.1 Rhodobiaceae bacterium | reverse complement strand
GCACTGTCATCGCGGATTGCAAAATTGGGCCCGACCTATATTAAATTAGGGCAATTCCTCGCGACACGGCCCGATGTTATTGGCGATAAAATGGCCGCTGACCTTCGGCATCTGCAAGATAAAATGCCGCCCTTTGACACATCGTTAGCGCGCACCATGTTGGCGCAAGAAATTCCGGCCGCCGATAAGTTCATCAGTGATTTGAGCGAGCCTATTGCTGCAGCCTCGATTGCGCAGGTGCATAAAGCGCGCGATGCGCGGCAGCCATCCCGGCAACTTGCGGTTAAATTTTTGCGGCCGCATATTGAGGCGACCTTACGCAATGAGCTGCGTGTGTTTCAAACATTGGCGCGCTGGACGGAGCGGCTGAGCCCAAAGTCACGCCGCCTGCGTCCTGTCGAGAGCCTTAAAACCCTTGCCCGCACCATGGCCTTTGAAACCGATCTCCGCTTAGAAGCGGCGGCCTTATCGGAGATGTATGAAAATAGTAATGACGACCCCTATTTTACGGTGCCGGAAGTCTATTGGGAGGCAACCAGCAAGCGCGTTCTGAGCATGCAATGGATTGACGGCACGCCCGCAAGCGATCTCGACGCCTTACGCGCGGCGGGGCACAACATGACGCAACTAGCTATTCGCCTTATCCAAACTTTCTTGCGCCACGCCCTGCGGGACGGCTTCTTTCATGCCGACATGCATCAAGGCAATTTATTGATTACCGCCGACGGCACTTTGGTCGGGATTGACCTCGGCATCAATGGTCGCTTGAGCCCTGATAGCAGGCGTTTCTTAGCCGAAATATTACACGGCTTTATTATTCGTGATTATGAACTCGTGGCACGTAACCATTTTGAGGCGGGCTATGTGCCCCAAAACAATAATATGGCGGAGTTCGCGCAAGCCTTGCGTTCGATCGGCGAACCCATTCGCGATCAGAATGCTGGCAATATTTCGATGGCACATTTGCTCAATCAATTGTTTGAAATCACCGAACAGTTTCAGATGCAAACCCAGCCGCAATTATTGTTGTTGCAAAAAACCATGGTGACGGTGGAGGGGGTCGCCCGCAGTTTCGATCCCGACCTAAATTTTTGGGACGCCGCCAGCCCTGTGATCAGCGATTGGCTTAAAAAGCAACTGGGGCCGGAGGCTCAACTCCGGTCGGTGCGCGATAGCGTAATTGGCGCTGGGCGGGCCTTACAAAGACTGCCACAAACCCTCACCGCGCTCGAAACAGCATCGCAAAAACTGTTACAAGATGAACCGCGGGCAGATCGCATGGCGCGTTGGCTCGGCGTCATTGCGATCGCCGCCGCGGCCGCTGCCATTACCCTCTTTTGGTTGGCGCCGTAAATTAATTTATTATACAAAAATTTTGTGTTAATCATGTTTCGCCCCTCTCTTGTGAGGGAGTTTGAGGAATTTAGTCTCCATGCAGGCGCAACGCGTTTTATTAATCATTGGTGGCGGCATTGCCGCCTATAAGGCTCCCGATTTGGTACGCGCTTTACGCAAAGACGGCCATCAGGTGCGCTGCCTGCTGACCGCCGCAGCGGAGCAATTTGTTTCGCCTCTGTCATTGGCCAGCGTTTCGGGCGACAAGGTCTACGA
>JAYODZ010000079.1:0-7384 GCA_038106515.1 Rhodobiaceae bacterium | reverse complement strand
AACCTGTTCGACCTGACCGACGAAGCCGAAATGGGTCACATTCAACTGTCCCGTGATGCCGATATCCTACTGGTTGCACCCGCGACGGCCGACCTGATCGCCAAAATGGCACAGGGCACGGCGAATGACCTCGCCAGCACAGCCCTGCTCGCAACCGACAAGCCGGTTTATATCGCACCGGCGATGAATGTCCGCATGTGGCACCATGCGGCGACACAACGCAATATCGCCCAGCTCAAATCCGATGGCATTACGCTCATTGGGCCAGAAGAGGGCGATATGGCTTGTGGCGAATATGGCCTCGGGCGCATGGCTGAGCCGGCGCAAATTGCCGCCGCCCTAAACGCATCAATAGATCCGATACAAAACGCAGGCGCTTTGGACGGCCGACATGTTGTCGTTACCGCCGGCCCAACACATGAGCCGATCGACCCCGTGCGCTATATTGCCAACCGCTCATCGGGTAAACAGGGCTACGCCATTGCCGAGGCGCTGGCCAAAGCGGGCGCACGCGTCACCTTAATCAGTGGCCCGACGCAATTACCAATTCCGCGCGGAGTCAACTGCATTGCCGTTGAAACAGCGCGAGAAATGATGCTCGCGGTACAGACGTCTTTGCCGGCCGACGCGGCCATTATGTGTGCCGCTGTTGCCGACTGGCGGGTCGCAGATGCCAGCGAACAAAAAATTAAGAAGGAAAAAGGCCCTGCGGCGGCAACCCTGTCCTTGGTCGAAAATCCGGACATTTTGGCGTGGCTGTGTCAGGAGGCGAAACAGCGACCACCGCTGGTTATTGGCTTCGCGGCTGAAACCGAAAACGTTATCGCCCACGCGATCGCCAAGCGGGCGCGCAAGCAATGCGACTGGTTGATTGCCAATGATGTCAGCCCCAGTTCTGACGTCATGGGCGGCGATTTTAACACCGTGCATCTGATTTCTGCTGACGGGCAAGAGGATTGGGCGCGGATGAGTAAAGCCGAGGTCGCCGCCGCGTTGACGCACAGGATTAGCGAAGCTCTTGGCGTACGGGGCGGGTAAAAAAGGAATAATGTGAAATGGATAAGGTCGAAATTAAACTGCTGAAATTACCGCATGGCGCAAACCTTGACATACCCGCCTATGAAACATCTGGCGCCGCCGGAATGGATTTACGCGCCGCGGTCAAGACTGCTGTGACCCTCGCACCGCAGCAACGCGCCCTGATTGAGACGGGCTTCGCCGTGGCGTTGCCGCAAAATTACGAGGCACAAATCCGTCCGCGCTCGGGATTGGCGGCAAAATTTGGCGTCACTGTTTTAAACACACCCGGCACCATTGATTGCGATTATCGCGGCGAGATTAAAGTCATCTTAATTAATCTTGGCGCCGAAGATTTTACCATTCAACGCGGCGACAGAATTGCGCAAATGGTTATTGCGCCCGTTACGCAAGCGATAATGGTTGAAGTCACAAGTCTCGACGAAACGACGCGCGGGACTGGCGGCTTTGGCTCGACAGGAGGTGCGTGATTATGTCGGTCTTATCGCGCAAAGCTTTATTGGCGCTCGAGGCGGTTGTTGATGTCGCGCAACACGCGCGGCCGGATCCTGTACAAGCACGCGATATCACCGAACGCCAAAAAGTGCCGCAACGCTATCTCGAACAAATTATGCAGGCGCTTGTGCGCGCCGATATTTTGCGCGGTGTGCGCGGTCCCCGTGGCGGTTACCGCCTAGCCCGCGAAAGGCGGCGGATCACAGCTGGCGAAATTGTCGCCGTCATCAATGCGCTCGAGCAACAAGAGGAAAAGCCAGCGGTTCGGTCGCAATTAGGTCAACTCACCTTAACCCCCTTATGCGATCGATTGGTCGACATGGTGCAAGCCGAACTGTCGACCATAACAATCGACGATCTATGCCGCGACGCCCCGACACCAGCACCGCAAAACCAAGATTTTACCATTTGAAACAAAACGAAGAACCGGAGAACGCAATGTCAGAAACAGCTAGAACCACAGGGCGTGGCCAAGTTTACGAGTCAATTGTTGACACTATTGGTAATACGCCGCTGGTCAAACTCAACCGCCTGATGGCGGCCGAGAGCTGCCCAGCGACCTTACTCGCGAAGCTCGAGTTTTTTAATCCGATCGCCAGTGTCAAAGATCGGATTGGCGTCGCCATGGTTGAAGCGCTTGAGGCCGAAGGTAAAATCGGGCCTGACACGGTAATCGTCGAGCCAACCTCGGGGAATACAGGTATTGCTCTAGCTTTCGCCTGTGCTGCAAAGGGGTACCGTTTGCTGCTATGCATGCCCGAGAGCATGTCGCTGGAGCGACGCAAGATGCTCTTGCTATTGGGCGCACAACTCGAACTCACGCCCGCTGAATTAGGGATGAAAGGCGCCATCGCGCGAGCCGAAGAGTTACTCGCCAGCAATCCAAGCTGGGTGATGCCGCAACAATTTAACAACCCCGCCAATCCACAAATTCACCGCGTGACGACGGCTGAGGAAATTTGGAACGACACCAAAGGCGCCGTCGATGCCGTTGTCTCGGGTGTCGGAACGGGTGGCACCTTCACCGGCGTTGGCTCGGTCTTGAAAGCGCGCAAACCATCTTTGCGCATGATCGCTGTCGAGCCCGAAGATAGCCCCGTTTTATCGGGCGGCGCCGCGGGCCCGCATAAAATTCAAGGGATCGGCGCCGGCTTTGTTCCAGGCAATGTCGACATGTCATTGCTCGACGAAGTGATTACGATTTCAAACGAAACCGCTTTTGAGACGGCTCGCCGCTTAGCCCGTCTCGAAGGCATTCCAGGTGGCATCAGCTCGGGCGCCGCCGTTGCCGCAGCCCTAGAACTAGCCACGCGCGACAACATGTCCGGAAAGACAATTGTTATTATTCTGCCGAGTTTTGCCGAGCGCTATCTTTCTACGGCATTGTTCGAGGGACTGTGACATCCGGCGCGCTCACCGATACCGTCGAGCGCTATAAGCGCCACCTGTTATTGCGCGAGATCGGCGGCGCGGGACAACAAAAAATTTCGCAAGCCCGCGTCTTGATTGTTGGCCTCGGTGGTTTAGGTGCGCCGCTGGCACAATATCTCGTAGCCGCAGGTATTGGAGAGATCGGGCTGATGGATCACGATCATGTCAGCCTCGCCAATTTACAGCGCCAAATTCTGTTCACCGAGAGCGATCTCGATAAGACAAAAGTCACGGCCAGTGCCGCGCGCTTGCATAGCCTTCGCCGTGACGTAACACTCAACCTCTATGCCGAGGCCTTCACCGCCGCCCATAGCGAGCTGTTGCAACACTATGACATTATTGCCGATTGCCTCGATAATTTTGCCAGCCGCTTTATCTTGAGTGATGCTTGCTATTACGGGCAAAAGCCATTGGTGTCGGCAGCAGCGATTGGTTTTAAAGGCCAACTCGCGAGTTTCATGCCTTATCAGCGCGACGCCGACGGTCGGCCCTACCCCTCTTATCGTTGCCTTGTGCCTGAGACGGTCGCCGCCGAAGAGGACTGCGAGAGTTATGGTGTGCTAGGTCCGATCACGGGCGTGATGGGCAGCTTGCAAGCGCTGGAAATAATCAAGCTGATCACCGGTGCAGGGTCGTCATTGGTCGGCAAAGTTTTACTCTTTGACGGCTTACAAGGCGACAGCCGCATTGTCAGCTTACCATGGGACCCGCATAACCCCCTGACGGGTAGCCCAGCACGACAGTGATCAGACTGGCGCTGTGCTCGGCAAGACGCGATCCGGTGGCCGGTGCCCATCGGCATAGGTGCGAATATTAATCATGACTTTTTCCCCCATGCTCTGGCGACCTTCGCGTGTCGCCGAACTCATATGCGGGATCAATGTGACATTGCTCAATTCCAACAAAGCAGGGTTGACTGCAGGCTCGCGTTCAAAGACGTCCAAGCCGGCACCACCAAGATGACCATTGGCCAGCGCGCTGGCCAAAGCCGCTTCATCAATCACTTCGCCGCGGCTGGTATTGATGATAATCGCCAGCGGTTGCATCAAGGCCAAGCGCCGCGCCGACATGAGATGATAAGTGGCGGGAGTATGTGGGCAATGGATCGACAAAATATCGATATGCCGCAACATGCGGTCGAGGTTCGGCCAATAACGGGCATTGAGCTCGGCCTCGGTCGTGGCATGAACTGGATTGCGGTTGAAATAATGCACCTCTAAGCCGAAAACAGCGGCGCGGCGGGCAACGGCTTGACCGATGCGGCCCATGCCGATAATGCCAAGCTTTTTGCCGCCAACCCGTTGCCCGAGCATCCAATTGGGTGACCATCCCGTAAATTTCCCAGGGCGATGCATAATCTCATGCCCCTCGACGAGACGGCGCGAGACCGAGAGGATAAGAGCCAAGGTCATATCGGCGGTGTCTTCAGTCAGCACGCTTGGCGTATTGGTGACAGTGATACCTTTTTCATAGGCCGCATCGACATCGATATTATCAACGCCATTACCGAAATTAGCGATCAGCTTGAGGCGCGGGCCTGCCGCGGCAATCAAATCAGAGTCAATATGATCAGTGACCGTGGGCACCAAAACATCGTGGTTCGCCATGAGATCGGCTAGGCCATCGCGCGACAGGGCTTGATCATCGGGGCTGAAAGTGACCGTGAATAACTCGTCCATGCGCGCCTCAATCGAGGCCGGCAAGCGGCGCGTCAAAGCAACATGAAGAGACTTGGTCGGCACGGCAACACTCCTTTCGTCGAGATTAGCAAATCTCTTAGCGGGCTGCATGATTTTTCTGCGCCATGCAGCTTTCGATCTGCCTCTTGTCCATCGCGATGCGGCGGTTTAATACAGAACCATGTGGTCGAGATTAAAAACCCTATTTTATGTCGTGCTGGCGTCGGGCTTGGCGACCGTGTCGGTCGCGCTGGGGGCAGGGGTCAAGAACGGACCTAGCGGCCTGCCCATTCCGCGTTTTGTCAGCATTGTGCAAACCGAGGCAAATATGCGGGTCGGCCCTGGTGAAGAGTTTCCCGTGAAATGGCAGTATCGTCGCCCTGGCCTGCCTCTCGAAGTCATTGGCGAACATGGTGACTGGCGTAAGGTGCGCGATCACGAGGGCCAGGAGGGTTTTATGCTAAAGCGCCTCCTTGGCGGCGGGCGTTTTGCCCTAATCACCGCTCAGGACGGCGCCGCGCGCCTGCGCCGCCGCCCCGCGCCTGATGCCTATATTAAAGCTTTTCTTGGCAATAATCTGGTCGTAGCCATCGAGCAGTGCTCGCCGCGGTTTTGCAAAGTCAGCACCGCGGGCCACATCGGTTGGGTCGCCCGCGATGATATTTGGGGCGTCTATAGCGACGAAATTATTGATTAAGCCTCGCCGCGTTTAGGACGCGAAATCCGCTCCGAGCGAAGCCCGCGTATCCGCACTTAAAATCGTCATATGCGCATAATTCTCATGTCCAATACCGAGAATGACCTGCCCCTCGCCCGAACAAAAGGCTTCAATCAAGTGATCGGGGAATGGAAAATGCAAGAAATGCACTGACGAGGTCTTACCGTCGGAAGCTGTGCGTTCGACTTCTTGTTCCGGCACGGCGAATACTTTCTCGCCCGCGACTTCGATGTAAGCCGTCAACTCAACATCTGTAAGACGCCGCAAAATTGAGCCGCGCCGCGCGGGATCGTCGATTTCAAACATCAAAGTAACAGTTAGTTCTTTGCCTTGCGGAATCATCGGATTATAGGCTGCCAGCTCATCTGCAATCTGCTCGTCGCCGCCCTTTTCGATATACAGCATTTCTTGAATTTGCTGCAGCATCGTCTCGTAATTCTCGAAGTAAAAAGTAGCATAAGGGCCGACATCGATCCGGCGCGGTTTTTTGAGCGCCACGATGCGCTTACGCAGTTCGCTACGCTGCGCTACATAGGCCTCCATCGGCATAATATCTTGGGGCGTAATTTCATAAGGGGTAGCCATTTTTGTTTCCTTCCATCAAATTTAGTGAGAGTTACCCTCAAATTAAACTATAGGCGCGGGCCAGAACTTCGATCGGGTGCGCTGCCTCAGGTGGATTTTCCACCGCGTCCATGTCGCTCGTCAGCTGCACCAAATGCTTAGCCGCCAGCGGGCAATCCGAACACACAGTCTCGGCGTTCGACGCGGCAACGCGTTTGGCCGTCGGCTGACCGATTTTCACCGCCAGATCGTGGGTTTCCTTCAACACCCCGAAAGTCCCACCATGGCCCGAGCACCGCTCGATAACGGTGACGTCTGCCTCGGGGATGAGGCGCAACATCTCGGCTGATTTCGGGCCAATATTTTGCGCCCGCGCGTGGCAGGCGAGATGCATGGCGATGCCGCCCTTCAGCGGCTTTAAGCCCCCGGTGACACCTTCGTTTTCAGCGATGTCGACAACATATTGCGAGATATCGCGGGTTGCCGCTGACAAGGCCTTAACATCCTCATTATCGGGCAAAATCAATGGCCACTCGAACTTGAACATTAGCCCGCAACTAGCGGTCAGCGTGATAATATCCTTACCAGCGTCTACGAGGGGGCGCAGAGCCTTGGCGACCTTGGCCGCGTTCTCCGCAACTTTTGCAATGTTGCCTTGCTCCAAGAAGGGCATGCCGCAACAGCCCGGATAGTCGGTTTGAACCTCGACACCTAAATGCGCCAAAACAAGCGCCGCCGCTTCGCCAACAGTGGGATTGTTGTAATTAACGGCACAGGTGGCATAGAGCACGGCCTGACGTCCCTTAGCTGGCCCATTTGGATTGGGGGCATAGGCCCCCGACTTAACGGCATCGGCGGCACGTTTCATAAAAGTTTTGCCGGCAAATTTTGGCAATTCAGCGCGCTTATCAATGCCCAGCACGGCGTCCATGGCGGGCCGCGTCAGGGCATTGCCCTTGGTGCTGGCCCAATTGGCGAGGCCTGCAACGGGGGCCACGGCCGTGCCGTTACGGTCCATTTGCGCCAGCTGGTTTTGCACGAATGGCGCCGAGCCTTTTTCTTTCAACTCAACAGCGCGGGCGCGCAACATCAGATGCGGAAAATCAAGGTTAAACTCATGCGGCGGCACATAGGGGCATTTGGTCATGAAGCACAAATCGCACAGCGTGCAGGCCTCGATCACGGCCGGGAACTCATCGCTCGATACGCTGTCGAGCTCGCCAGTTTCGCTTTCGTCAATTAGGTCAAAAAGGCGCGGGAAGCTGTCGCACAAATTAAAACAGCGGCGGCATCCGTGACAGATATCAAACTGGCGGCGCAACTCTTCATCGAGTTCGGCGCGGTCATAAAAAGCCTCGCTTTGCCAGTCAATTGGATGACGAATTGGCGCTTCAGTACTGCCTTCTCTCATAATATCTCTCCTACGGCAAGGCCACTGCCTTGCTCAGCGGGTCTTGGG
>JAYODZ010000078.1:0-9093 GCA_038106515.1 Rhodobiaceae bacterium | reverse complement strand
ATAATATTTTGTGCCGCCATTATCGCCGTGTTTTTGCCGCAGGTCTGTCGCGAAAGCATTGGTTTTTAGCTATTTGACACTGTTTTTCAGCGCTTTCCGGTATATTTGTTGCTAAAATGCAACATGTAGAAAATATTGCTTATCTATCAAGTTTGGTCGCATTGACAGTTACCGTCATCAGACCAATATAGCCATTGTATACACACACAAGGAGGTTGTGATGGGTTATTCCAAATCCAAGTCTATTAAACGCGTCCTGCTGGCAGGCTGTGCGCTTTCGGTTCTCGTACCCGGGGTCGCGAGTTTTGCGCAAAGCATTGATGAAATTGTTGTGACAGCTCGGCGCCAGAGCGAGAGCTTGCGCGACGTTCCTGCGACCGTATCGGTGATTACGGCGGATACGCTGGAGCGCACGGGAGCCCAAACGGCCGAAGATTTCTTGAATTTGACGCCAGGCGTTACGATTGTTACCAACACGGCTGAAGCCGGCGATACGCAGATCAATATCCGCGGTATGAACGGTGCGCGCGATGCCGAAGGTTCGGTGGCGCTGGTCGTCGACGGGATTTTGAAAACCAATACGGCGCAGTTGAACCAGAACCACGGGACCTTGCGTCAGGTTGAGGTTCTAAAAGGACCGCAAGGCGCTATTTATGGTCGTAACGCGGCCGCAGGTGCGATTGCTGTCTCGACGCTAAAAGCGGGCGACAGCTTCGAGGGTAAGTTTGAGATTTCGGGCGGCGAAGATTCGACCTATTCAGCCGTCGGTCATATTTCAGGGCCGCTCAGCGACAATGTTGGTTTTGTGCTCTCCTTCGCTGATGACAGTACTGATGGTTTCCGCACCAATCAGTTTTTGAATAAAGACAATGTTGATAACCAAGACAATACGAGTGTCGCGGGCCGTCTAACCATTCAGGTTTCGCCACAAACTGAGCTTGATATTAAAGCCCGTTTTGCCGAAACCGATGGCGGGGCGATTAACTTTAATGCCGCTTTCCATTTGCCAGCTTTTGCGGCTCTGCCGGGCTGGTATGAAAATGTAAACGACAAGAAATTTAGCTACTACGCCAATATTCCGTCCGAGAATGAGCAAGAGACGACCGAATTTTCGATTAAACTTGACCATGATTTGGGCGGTATGAACCTGACAGCCTGGGCTTTGTATAGCGATGTCGAGCAGTCTCTGGTTGCCGATGGCACCTCGGCTGATTTGGGGCGTTACACATCTGCTTTTGTGCAGCAGTTGTTTGGTTTTACGCCGACTGCTGCGGGGCTTGCTGCGGCTATGTCGTGCGTTAACTCGGTCGCTAGCCTGCAGGGTTATCAGTTGCAAGCTCCGGGCTTCATCGGAGCAACGGCAACGACGGCGGTTTTTGATGCCAATAACCAAGGTTCGATTTATGGGCCTTACTCACCAACGACTTGCGACGGGACGCAGTATCAAGAGCGGAACCAAAAAGACTTCAGCACGGAAGTGCGGATTGCCTCGAATAATGATGGCCCGTTCAATTGGCAAGCTGGCATGTACTATCTCGACATTGAGCGCGAAGTCGGTGTGAGCTTGGGGGCTGACTTGGGACAAGGCGTCATCAAGAGCTTGTATAACGCGCCATCGACGAGCAACCCAACCTCACTGCTTTATCACGACCGCTTTGACACGGAAGTGACGGCCTTCTTTGCTTCGGCTGATTATCAAGTCTCTGATCGTACAACTATCAGTGTTGCAGGTCGCTACGATATTGAAGATCGCGAAGTAACGAACCTCGTACCTGTCGTCAATGATCCGATCACCTTGGCGCCGATTAACCCCGGTATCATTAACGGCGTAGCCATTGCGCCAAAGTCGCAGGAATATAAGCAATTCCAGCCGAAGCTTTCGTTCAAAACCGATTTGTCGGATGACACGACGCTGTATGGCAACTGGGGTGTTGGCTTTAAGTCTGGTGGCTTTAACAACTCTGGTGCAGCTGCAACAATTCGCAACGAGTTTACGCAAGCCAATGCAAACTTACTCGGCGCAAATGTCGGCGCCGATGTCGCCATTGCCGATGATTTCCGTAAAGAAAAATCAAGTGCCTTTGAGCTTGGTCTGAAGGGCAACCTTCTGGGCGGGCGCGTCAATTATGACCTTGCTGGTTACTACACAGAAGTCGACGACATGCAGTTCTTCGAATTCTTTGTCGGCACCTTCGGCCTGTTGCGGGTCGTCTCCAATATTGACGAAGTTGAACTTTATGGTGCTGAGCTTGCGCTCAACAGCCAAGTTACCGACAACTTGAAAATTTTCGGTTCGTTCAACGTTACCGAGAGCGAGATCAAGAAAAACGCGGTTCGCCCGATTACGGTTGGTAACCGTTCACCGCATACGCCGGACTATACGGCCAATTTGGGCGTTCAGTATGAACAAGAAGTTGGCGGCGGCATGATGTTTAATCTGCGTGCAGACTATCGCGTCGTTGGCCCAACCTACTTCCACACGGTGCAAGACGAAACCGTACCAACGCTGTTTAGCGCTTTGTTCACGGTCGCTCCGAACGCCTTGTTCAACATTCCTGCCTTCCTCGGTGACACCGATTTGTCAATCGCTGAGCGCGATGCTTATGGTGTGTTGAACCTGCGGGCCGGTCTGGAAAAAGACAATTGGGCGCTGACGCTTTATGCTGATAACCTTCTCGACGAAGAATATTTGTCTGAAGTTATCACCGCTGCTGAATTTGGCGGATCGTTCATCTCCCCGGGGAGTGAGCGTCGCGTTGGTCTATTGGCATCTTATAAATTCTGATCCAGTAGCCGCGTTAAAACAAATGCCCGCATCTTGCGATGCGGGCATTTTTCTTTGTCCGTCCGAAGGCGCGCTATTGGCCTTTGCTAGCTAGCTGCTGATAAAAGGCTTCGGTTTGTTCGCGGATGGCGATGGCGCGGGCGACGGGATCGGGATATGTCTCGCGGTAGTGCCGCGAGCGAATTTCGAGGCTCACGGGTAAATCGCTAGGTAAGGCAGCAATCATCTCGACCAGGGGCACAGCCCCCTCACCAGGTGCTAAACGCCCATCCAAGGCATCCGTGAGATAAGGTTGATACTCTGAAATTGCCCCGCGTGCCGGCATGTCGCAAAGTTGTACATAGCTCAACCATTGGCGTGGGATCTCGGCAATTTTTTCTGGTGCATGGCCAACGCGCTCGTGATGAAAGGCGTCGACCAAAATTCCACCGGCTGGGTGGTCGACGGCTGAGACCACATCCAAGGCGTCGTCCAGCGTCTTAATTTCGGTAATGCCCATATATTCGAGGCAGGCGCGTAAGCCGGCAGCTTCCGCATGTCGGCACAGGTCTTCATAGAGACGTTTGGTGTTATCGCGATCGGGTTCAGAGCTCACGATCAAGCAGTTGCGGGCACCCAGCTCACCGCCAATCGCGATAATTTGATGGTGAACAGGATCGGGATCGGCCCCTGGCTGGAGCCAGATCACTTCAACATCGAGCGGCACGAGGCCGAACTGCTCCAAGCTCCTCCGCACCTTGCCGGTCGTGTCCGCGTGCCAATTAGCGCCGGGTTCAACCCATAAGCCGACCGCATTATAGCCAGCCTCACCCGCAATCCGTGCCATATCGACGGGCGACACTTCGGGTGGATTGCCATCGTGAACGCCCGAAGCAAGAGCAATTAATTGATCCGTCATGTCCTACCCCCCTCAACTCTTTTATATGATGATCGATTGGGGGCAGAAAAAAAGCTATGCTATTGGTCAGATCTCGCCAAATCAATGGCGTTGGGGAGCGGAGGTCAGCAATGCAATTACCAGTCTCGCAAGCGGTGCGGTTAATCCATATCGGCTTGGTGTGCCAGTCGATGGATAGGGCGCGGCCAAAGCTTGAGGCGCTTTTGGGCGTAAGATGGGCCGGCGGCGAGCCAGACCCTTGGGACTTGGTGGTTTTTGGCCAACGCCGCCAGTTAGATATGCGGATCGCGCATGCACATGCGACGCCGACCCATTACGAGCTGATCGAAGCGGTGGCGGATACGCCGTGGCAAGTCAAGGGTGACATCGCTCTGCATCATTTGTGTTTTCACAGCCCATTATCTGTCGAGACCTGTCGGCAGCTCGAGGCGCAAGGCTATCGCCGTGTGCTGGGTGTCGAGGGAGATAAATATGGCTATTTTCAAGATCCGTCTGGCCTGTTAATTGAAATTATCGATGATGGTCTGTTGGGCTATCTCGAGGGCTATTACGCACAATCAGCGCGCGCCTAGTGCGAAAGCCTGACGATGGTGAAAGAGGAGATCATGATGAAACTTTATGTCGTGCCACTAGCGCCCAACCCCGTGCGGGTGATGCTGTATATCGCCGAGCGAGCGGCGTTAGGTGTTGACATGGGGATTGAACAAATCATCGTCAATACGCTGAAGGGCCGGCATAAAGAGCCTGAACATCTGGCGCGTAATCCGTTTGGTACGCTGCCGGTTCTGGAAACCCAGAGCGGGCGTTTTATTGTCGAGTCGCGCGTGATTATCGATTATTTGGAAGACCTCTTTCCAGACCAGCGTCTGTTCAATGCCGATCCAGAGCGTCGCGCGCATGAGCGCGATCTCGAGCGCATTTGCGAAATTCGCTTGGGCAATCTGATGGCGCATTGGGTGCATGTCTATAAGTCCCCCTTAGGCTTGCCGCCAAACCCCGACCGCGCCGTCGAGCTAGAGGCCGCGATGCAACCCGCTTGCGCTTATCTTGAGGCGCTGCTCGCCGATGGTCGGCCATTTTTAGCGGGCGATCGGGTCACCATGGCCGATTGTAGCTTGCAGGCTTTTTTACAATTCATGCGCTTTACGCAAAAAAATCTAATGGCGAGTTATAGCAATATTGGGCGCTGGGATGCGGCTTATCGGGCGCGGCCCGAAGTGGCGTCCGTCCTCACCCTCTAGTCGCTTATGAGCTATGATAATTAAGTGTTGTTTGCGCCGTATCGAGCAATAATTGCGTGTAAAGGTCGGGCGGCAAGTTGCTCAATTCCGGAATTTGCAATAGCGTACGTCCGAGCGATAGGCCGATTAAAGTCGCTGCCAAAAGTGCGATCGCGGTATCGTCATAACGGCGTGCGAAAGCGGCTTGCATTGGGCCATAAAGCCCCGTTAGGTAGCGCCGGCGTAACTCATCCCCCACCTCGGGGTCGGAAATATTCACGATTAACATCCGTATCGCGGTTATCTCGTCACCGTCAGGGCTTTCCTTCGCCAAACGCTGGATCACGTGGCGTAAAACCTCCTCGCCCGTTTTACCGCTGATCGCAGGCCAAATCAGCGCGCCGTCCAAGGTTGACAGAAATAAACGTTTTTTGGAGCCGAAATAGCGCGCCACGAGCGCAACGTCGGTGTTGGCTTGGCGGGCAATATCGCGCATCGACACAGCGCTATAGCCGCGCGTCCAGAACAAAGCCTTGGCGGCGGCAAAAATTTTATTTTGCGTCGTTTTACGATTGCGCATACGTCTTGGTGACATGATTTTTATTTAGAGTCAACGATTGTTGATTTATGATATACTGTTTTGATTTACCAATAAATCAACAGTTGTTGACTTGTTGTAAAACATAAGGCCCCTATGTCAGCCTTCGACCGATCGTCTCCGTTGTAACGATCAAAAAGCTTAAATTAGTCGCGATTGAGTAAATTAACTTCTTGGCAGAGATAGGTGGTGGTGCAGCTGTCGCCGACGCAATTGGTCTTGCCGCGCGACGCGGTTTTGTTGATCAATTTACAATGCGCTAGGGCGTGGTCTTCGACTTCGAGCCAAATATCCTTATCGTTCATGTGCTCGTAACGCACATAGCCTTCGGCTTGCTTTAAAACATAATAGCCTTTGTTTTGATCGGCATCATAACGTCCGCTTGTTGAGGCGCAGCCGCTGACCAGGAGCGCAACAGAAAAAACTTTTAATTTTGTTACAAAGGTGCTTGTCTTGATGGCAGTCATGTAAAAACCCTATCGATACGAAATTTTGTTGAGTGATATGTTAAGAATCTATGTCTTTGCGTCAACCTGTATTATCGCGCTGTTGCTGGCGACCGGCGCCAGAGCTGCGGGCCCGCAACAGGTTCTTTATGCCGGCACCGGCTATCTGTCATCGGCGGAAGAGTTGAAGACAAATTTCCCTCACCTATGTGCATTGGCGGGGCAAAATCAAGATTGTTTCATTCCGGATTTTAGGACTTTTTACGATCAGATCATTGGCTACAGCAATGACAGGGTGGTGATATCAGATCAGCAGTCAACCGATTTGCGGAATTTCATGTTGGCGGTGGCTTTTGACTCCGAAACGGTCGAGGAAGTTTTTGCCCTCGGTAAAAGGAACCTGCGTCTCAGTCTCGTGGCGCGGGTTATTTTGTATGACTTTCAGAAGAAAAACCTATTAGCCAATTACCCGATTAGCGTGGGAACAATCATCACGTGTATGGAGGACGCGGATTGCTCTGATCAACGCGTGCGCAATGAGTTCCATAAGCTGATATTTGATGCGCAACAAAACTCAATCATCCGGTTTTTACCAAAACGTCTCGCCGATATATCGATCGATACGGCACGATTTTTTATTGCAATCAGCGATGTCGAGGTTGCCGACCGCGTTTATGAGACACTCGGCGAACAGGCCCCCGAGCCACGAGGCTTCGAAAAATGGCTGGCCAGCAGCCTTGAGGGCTATTTATTTAATAATGTTCGAATTCCGATTCTTCCCTATACGCGGGGACAAGCCATTGCCGGCAAAATGCCGCTTAAAATCGCGAACAGTGATGACGCATTTGACATCGAGCTGCCGCCAGCTAGTTTTAGCATTAAGATCATTTTGCGAGGGTTATTGAAAAAAATGCTGGACGAGACGGATAACCGCGCTGCTTATAGCTATATCAGCGCTATTGGGCTGCAAATTGATGGCCGATTGGCAACCTATCTCGATCAAAAATACCAGCGCGGCAATGTCATCAAAATTCCGAAATCCGACGCGGTTAACGATGCCGATCAATTTCGCGATAGCATTTTAATTCTCTTGAATGAGACGACGACGCAACTGGCAAAGCCTGATAAGAAATGGATCAAGACCCACAAATCCGACAAAAAAGCCAGCGTCAGTAATCTGGTGAAAGAAATCAAAGCCCTCGAAGAAACTGTATTTGCAAAAGTAAGGTGAAGTTAAAATGTTGCGTAAACTGTTTTCCGTATTTCCACTCGCTCTTATCGTGATAGCAATGATGGGCGTTTTGCCTGCCGCGGCGCAGCAAACAGTCGAGGGCATTGGCACGGTCGAGCTTGATGGTCGCTGTAAGAAAAATGCGCCGACAAAAACCAAGGTCGTCGAAGCGGCAACGCAAGCAGCAAAAGAATCGGCGCTGAACAACTACGCCAGCCGCAAATTTAGCAAAGCTAAGTCTAAAATTTATTACGAAAAAGAATCCCGCATTCTTGCCGAGGCCGATAAATATTTCGTCGGCTGGGACATTGTTGAAGCGATGTGCGACACCAAGTTGAAAAAATTTAGCCTCGTTATTACCGCGGTGATCGATGAAAACCGGCTTAATATTGAGGTTGAGGAAGGCTCGGTCGCCGAGACCGTCAATCGCTCTCAGAAGTCGTATATGGCAACACTTTTTGTCGCCCGCAAAATGGATGTTTTATCCTCGGGGCCCACGACTAAGAGCAAATCCGACAGCTCGCAGTCAGGACAAAGTGCTGAGCGGTTAACGGCGTCGGGAATGTCGGCTATGTCGGAGACAAAGTCGCAATCTTCGTCCAGTTCTTCGTCGGAATCTTCAACCATTACCGCGAGTGATAAATTCAAATTCTCCCGTTGGCCGAACCAAGATCACGAGATTAAATTACTACAAAAATTATCAGATGGGTATTTTAGGGCGATATCGGGGGCGAACATCCAAGCCAATGCACCGGGGTTTGACGTCGCCGCTATGGAGGCCGACTTCATCAACGGCGGTAAAATTGGGCCGCAGAGTTATAAAAAAGCCCTGCAGGCTTTGCGTGACTTTAATTTCAAATATTTCGCCTACGGGACGATGGATGTCGGCCCACCACGGCTCGATCCCGACAGCGGATTGTATGTGGTTTATGTCACGGTGAACGGGACCGTCTCGGATGTCTCTGATATTTTTGCAGACACCATCACCGCGGTCGGCCCCATCCAATTCAGTGGTCAAGGTCCCGATCAAACGGTCGCGGCCACAATGGCATTGCAAAAAGCTGGTGAAGAGACCGGCCAGCGCATTGTTGATTTCATGCAGCAACAAGGTCTTTATTAGGAGGAGAACGTAAAGATGCGTATTTTAGTTTTAATTTTAGTCGCCTTTTTGGCAACCAACCAGCAGGCCGCCGCACAATTTGGTGGCCTAAAAAACGCTCTGGGAGGCGGTTCAAGTAGTTCAAGCGGCCCTTCAGCCGCAGATAGCCAAGAGGCTTTGGTGCTCCGCGCCCATGCCGCTTTGGTGAATATTCTCGAGGGGCAAAGGCTGTTTGCTATTGCCTTTGGTTATGACGACAAAGCTAAGGCACTCGGCGAAAGTGTTGATTTGATCAAAAAAGATCAGACCAAAGATGGCCTCGAAACAGCCGTCAATCTGGCTGAGGATACCAATGCGATGATCAAAGAAGCAGCTGCCAATAAGGTTGAGCTTTCGGCTGAGCAATCGAAATATTATAATGATGGTTTGATCCAGTTCGCACAAGGCACCTATCACATCGTGAAATTAGGGCCTGAAATTGCGCAATGGGGCAAATCTGCCCAATCTGAGATCAAAGGTGCAGGCGTCATGGGCCTGGCGAAGCTACAACAAAAATTGGGCACAGGCCTGTTTTTGTTCACGACATTGCCAAAGCTCATTCCCGCTTTCTTGAGCACGTTGACGGGTGACGTTATCGGCATTGGTAAGAGTAATAAGCTCGATACCTCAGGTGCTAACGAAGCCAATTTCTGATTAGGTGAAGGTCAATGCGGTACGTAATTGCTTTTCTTTTAGGTGGTGTATTTTTCGGGACGCCTGTCGCGGCGCAGAAAATTACCTATCAACAAGTCTCGGCCTTTGGTTTGGCCGAAACGC
>JAYODZ010000004.1:16924-50627 GCA_038106515.1 Rhodobiaceae bacterium | reverse complement strand
TCATTTCACGAAAATTAAAAAATTATCCCGAGAGATTTCTCATGATTAAAGGTACAGTTAAGTGGTTCAACGCCACAAAGGGGTATGGATTTATTGCGGTCGAAGGCGAAACAGACGTATTCGTTCATATCTCTGCCGTTCAAGCTAGCGGTCTGCAATTGACTGACGGCATGGACGTCATGTTCGAAAAGAAAATGGGCAAAAACGGCAAATATGCCGCTGAAAACCTGACCGCCGCCTAATCGCACCGGTATTTTCGATTTCTAACGGGCGCGTTGAGCGCCAAGCCGCCCCAGACTTTTGAGCTGGGGTTGAGGCTTGGCCCGACGGGCCCGTTTCAGTTTCAGGCACGGCAAATCTTTAAGTATCCAAAAGATATTTTCCTTTACGGCACATTGCTTACCCGTTAGCCTCTCCGCATTGTATTTTTAATTTATTGTAAGCCCCGGCGAGCATCGGGGCGCAAAAGGGAGGGTATCATGGGAGCATTTCTAGATCGTTTCGAAGGGCTCATTTTGAACTATGCGCGGCGAGTGATTTCATTCACCATTATTCTCGCCATGGCTTTGAGCGTTTTATTTTTAGTCGTGGCAACGCTGAATTACATGGCCTCACCATCGGCCGATATCCGCGATAGCTTCGACATTCCTGAATTTGAGGAGCCAGTCAAACCGGTCGCGCAAAAACGCGCCGAGCCGCGGCAGGACCAAGCCGCCGAAAAACCTGCTGAACCCGAATGGCGACATCCAATGCCGCAATATGAAAGCGAGATCGACAATATTGTCGACAGCGTTTTACCGCTTTACATCGCATATTATGGGTTCGACGCCAGTGTCGACAGCCGCCGAAATCTGATCGGCTTCGTTGCTGATCAGCTCAAGCCGTATAAAAAGGCTCTGAGCGAAGATCAGATGGACGATGTTGTCGACGGCATGGAAGACTATATTGACGACTTCTCCGACTTCCATATCGATGCCAATAATCTCGACACATCGGATTTGTCGCAGATCGAAAAGAAAAGCGATCCGCAAATGAGCAAGGCTCTGGAAAACCCGTTCCGCGATTATTTATCGCTGGTCGATAAAAATTTCGCTGCCCTCGCACAGCAGGTCGAGCAGTCAATCGAAGAGGCCCGCGCCAGCAATGCCGCCGCCGGGCAAAACTTACTCGTGGTCAGCGGTGCGCTGATCGTGATTGTCGTGCTGGTTCTGATTTTGGTTCTGTTCAAGGCCGAGAGCTCATTGCGCCGCAGTGCCGATGTCGCAGAGGCGGCGCAGAACAAATCCGCCTATTAAGCAACAAGTGGCGCTCCGATGGGGCGCCACTTTTTTGTGAGGTGGCAAGCCAGAACGGCCGATAAATCTAGGCTTGGCGGCGCAGGCTCTGATGTGCTAAGCCATGCCCTGCTGGTACGCCGCTTTAGCTCAGTTGGTAGAGCACATCATTCGTAATGATGGGGTCGCGTGTTCAAGTCACGCAAGCGGCACCAGCGTCTCTCCCAAGACGAAAAAACGGCCCCTTTAGCGACCCGCCCAATCCGTAAGCTTGCCAAGCGCGATGCGCTGGCCCATCTTGGCGCAGAGCGCATAATGACACCCGCGCTCGGGAGTGGAACGCCAATGACAGAGTCCAACCTTATCATTTTCGGTGCTACCGGTCAGCAAGGCATGGCACAGGTCGAAGCCGCGCGCGGTCGCCGCGTCATTGCCATCGGCAAACAGCGGATTGAACGCCGACGTGCTGAAACGCTCGACGCCGTAAATATCGATTGGCGGCAGCTCGACCTCGCCGATCGAGAGGCGGTCGAGCGTCTATTTGCCTGTGTCGACGCCGCACCATCGGTACTGCTGACGATGCCGAGCTCGTCTTTCAATCCAGAAGCAGCCTTGTTGCGCCAATTTGACAATATTCTCGAGGCCGCCGCTGGGCGGATCACCAAGCTGATTTTCAACACCAGCATGTTCGTGCCACCCGAGCTATCTGGCTTTCAAGCGCTCGATGTCCGACGTCGCATGATCACGGCACTGGCGCAAAGCGGTCTGCCCTATGTCGTCGTCAAGCCGGTTATCTATATGGATAATTTGCTCACCGATTGGGCGCGCCCAGCGCTGGTGCGGGAGCATATTTTTCGTTATCCGCATCACGACGCGCTGGATGTGTCGTGGATCAGCCTGGCAGATGTGGCCCGCATAATGCTGGCGCTAACCAGCAGCACTGCTTTTGATCAACGCGAAATCACGATTGGTGGGCCAGAGACCTTGCGCGGTCCGCAAGTGGCGCAAAACTTATCGCAGGCTTTGGGGCACAAAATCCGTTTCGAAACCATGCCGATCGCCGAATTTGCCGACATCATGGCGGGCTTGTTCTCGCAACGCAACGGCTATGACGCGGCGCAATTAAAACGGGAATTAACGCGGGTTTATGAGTGGTACAACACGTCCGACATCCACCCTTTCAAAGTCGATGCCACGCCAATTTTTCATCAGCTTGGGCTCAGCCCCTGCCCGATGCGCGACTGGTTAAAAACCGTCAAATGGTAAACTAGCCGTCCTCAAACTCATCGAGCAACAATGTATCATCCGCCGAGCTGGTGATTGCTTGCGGTGGGTTATCAACATTATCGGTCGGGTCTGGCAAAGCCTTGGTGCGCCGATCGGGCTCTTCCGGCAAGCCCCATTGCACGCCATCGAAGCGGCCCGACAAGGGGGCCAAAGCCTGCCAGGCCGGTAAAACAATGCCATCGCCATGCCAACACGGATCGGGCGGCGCCGTCATTGCGCGGCTTAACCAACCGCGGGCGGCGCCCTCGTCGCCCTCACCGACAGCTATATCAGCCATTAATTCGCACACCCGTCGCTCTGGTGCCGGCGCTTTTGCCAAGCCCGCGATCAATTGCGAACTTTGCGTCCAGCGTTGCGCCCGCGCCGCGATCTGCGCCCGCAAGATCAGGGTCTCGGGGTGGTCGGGTTGCACGTCGCCAAGCTTGCGCGCCAATTGCCCTTGTTCGTCCAGTGGCAGATTTTTATGTATCCGGATAAAGCATGCCGCGAGATCGGGATGCGGCGCCTTACTCCACGCCTGCCGCAATCTGTTTTGCGCTTTTTTAATGTCGCCCAAATCGGCGAGGGCGGCACATAAAACCGTCACGGCTGGAGCAAAATCGGGGAGCAACTTCAAGGCGCGCTCGGCTTGGGCGCGGATGCGGACGGCGTCTAAATGGGCCGCGTTCTGCCGCAAGTCCTCAAGGAAGACCAGCCCCTTATAGCGCCGCGACTGGTCTTTGCTGATCAGGCCGAGGCGCGCCATTTTACCGATCAGCTCTTGCGCCTGCGTCCAGCGAGCTTCGCGCAAAGCCAAGTCGAAGGATGCCTGTAGCGCCCAGCGCCCCTCGTCTCCGCTCTTGAGGCCGGCATCGAGTGCCAGTCGGGCTTGGCTCAAATCATTTTGCGCCAAGGCCAGACGAAACCGGCTCTCTTGCACCTTATCGGGGTGCTCGATCGCGAGCTTCTCTATCAGCAAGCCGGCCGCCGCATGGTCGCCCTGTAAAATCGCCAGATCAGCCGCCATCAGCCGCGGCAAGGCCTCCTCGGGCAGACCCGCCTCAGCCCGACGTAACGCCAGTTTAGCTGCCGTCAAATCTTGCCGCGATAAAGCCATGTAACCTTCTGATAACGCCGCCAAGCCCAACCGGCGGCGCCGCGCGGCGACCCGCGCTGCATGTCGCCGCGGCAAACGCACCAGCCAAACGACTAACCAAATCGTGCCGACAACCAGCGCGCTTAGCACGCTCAAACTCATAATCATGGCCGGCGCTGAAATCAGATAATCCGCCTCCTGAAGTTGCAGCGTGATTACCCCAGGGGCGCGGGCAATTGCGATCACCAAAGTTGCGATGCCGATCAGCAGCAAAACATATTTTAAGAGACGAAGCATCGGCATGTTACATTTGATCCTGTATGAGACGCTTCAGCGCCTGCCGCGCTTGATAGGTTTTAGCTGCTTGGTGCCAAGCCGCAAGTGACTGTTGGTCGGCGAGCGATAAACCGTCCCACTGCCCCAAAGCGCCCGTAATATCGCCGCGCGCCACCAATTGGCGGAAACTTTCCGCCACGCGGTCGCCGGGATTATGCGGCCGTATCGTGATCATCGCATTCAATAGGCTATCAATCACGGCGGGCAGACTTGTATCGAGGCGCGCCGCCTGCGATGGCGCACGAGCCGACCACCAGTCGGCTATTTGAAGCATCAGCTGGTCACGGGCCGATGCTGGCTGGTCGTAATCATTGCGCAGAGGATCGAGTGCCGCCGCGGGTAGCACCATTTGCAAATCGTCCCACACCGACGACAAGGCCTCGCCCGCGCGCAACAGCAATAGAGCTTGCGGGAAAACGTTCTTGCGGACGCCGGCACGGGTGACATCAGATGCTGGAGAGGGTGCCGGTGGCGCGTCATCGACGGACGCGTCATCGGCGGGTGCCGCGGGTTCGGCCGCAGGCATCTCTGCGACGGGATCAGACGCAACGGCACTAGCGCCCTCTGCGGCCTGCGATTCATTGGCGGCGTCAGACGCTGGCGCCTCGGCGCGTAGCGCGTCGGACAGGCTAAAATCAAATTGCGGTAGGCTAACAAGGTCAAAGCGCAACATCACCATGCCCAACAAAACCAGTAGCAGGGCGGCAAGCACGAGCGACGACGTCACCCGCCGTCGTGGTTGAGCCTCGATCGTTTGGGTCTGTGATTTTGCCTGCGCCTTCTCGTTCCGCTCGGGCGGAATGATATCGGGATCGGTTTCAGATTTTTTCTTATCGGCCATTTGACACCTAGTGTATCATATCGCCGAAATGGGTTGCATGGCGAGTATTAAATCAGCCTGCCCGCCAATCATCAATCAGCGCAATCATGTGTTCATCTTCGGGCGCGGCGGCAACGGCTGTGGCATAGCCATGGCGCTTCATTTCGGCAGCAATTTTTTCTGACAAACAAAAGGCAAGGGGCATGGGGCGACTGTTTGGTACTAGCGCGAGAAAAGCTTCGGCACTGCGCAACGAATAAAGCACCACAGCCTCAATTTGGTTTATGCTGGTAGCGATATGGCGCGGCAGAATGGTGGTTTTTTCTGCATCGTATAACTTAACGCGCCGGGCCTTGATCTTTGCCGTCTGCAAGGCAGCCACCAAGTCCCCGGCTTGCGCTTCGCCGCTGATATGCCAGACGGTTCCAGACGGACAAGCCGCTGTTATGCTTTGCGCCAAGCTCTCGACATTGCCTGCGGCGGTCGTGACGTCACGCCAGCCAGCGCGCATCGCCGCCCGCGCGGTTTTTTTGCCAACCGCGAACAACCGGAGATCGGTGACGGAGCGACCGAAGCTTTGGCTAAATTGCGCTTGCGCCGCGACTAAGGCATCAATGCCATTCGCGCTGGTCACAGCAAGCGCGGCCGGCGCCGACGCCGGCCAACGCGGCGCTGGGTTAAATGTCATACGGAGCATCGGGGCGATCCAAACGCTATGGCCACGGCGGCGCAAGCGTTGCGCGAGGCGGGTGGCGTCGCGGTGCGGGCGCGTCACCAATATACGCATTAGGTGCTCTGCGCTACGAGGTGCGGCGCCTCGTCTCGAATTTCACTGGCAAGTCTCTGGCCCAAGCTTGAGGCGTCGGCCGACGGCATTGATGCGATCCGCTCCACCATCTCCTGCCCATCTAGCGACAGGATGCGGCCGTGCAGCTCAAGGCCATTGGCCGTGATCCGGGCGCTGGCCGCGATCGGGGTGCGGCAATTGCCGTCCAGTGCGGCGAGAAAGGCCCGCTCGGCGGCAACGCATATCGCCGTGTCATCATTGTGCAAGTGTAGTAGTGCGCTGCGCATAGTCTCGTTTTGGACCGCACATTGTAACGCCAGCGCTCCTTGGCCAGCCGCCGGCACCATCAGCGGGATGGGCAAACCGACAAGATGCGGCAGTGACAGGCCGAGACGGTCGATGCCGGCCTGTGCCAATAGCGTTGCCGCCATGCCTTGCTGCTTCATTTTTTCAAGCCGCGTGCCGACATTGCCGCGCAAACTGACAATCTCGCAGTCGGGGCGCTGGCGCAATATTTGCGCACGCCGCCGCATGCTGGCGGTGCCGATCACCGCACCAGATGGCAATGTAGCCAATGGATCGGCGGCATTAATCGCGAGATCGAGGTCGGGATTAAAAACCAGCACATCGGCACTGGCGGCGCGCTCGGGTATGGCGGCAATGATCAAGCCGTCTTCATCCGCTGTTGGCAAATCCTTGAGGCTATGTACAGCGAGATCAATATCACCGCCACGGATCGCCCGCGTTAGCTCTTCGGTGAACAACCCCTTACCGCCGATCTCGGCTAACGGTTGGTTCAAAATGCGGTCGCCCTTCGTCGAGAATTCAACCAAAACAATGTCGTGATCGGCAAAAACGGGTAGGGCAGCGAGGGCATCCCGTGTGGCATGGGCTTGCGCCAAAGCAAGCGGTGAGGCGCGCGTTCCAATTTTGATCTGCGGCTTGGTCATGACGCTAGATGTGTCATGCTTTCCTGCCGCCTTCAAGACTAAAACCACACCCGCCGCGATCCGGTCGGGACTTGGCGGCGAGCGAAGCGCATGGCATAAGCGAGGCATGGATCAGTATACGGTGCTTGGCATCGAAACCAGTTGTGATGAAACCGCCGCTAGCGTCGTACGTTGGCATCAAGGTCGCGGTGAGATCTTGGCGAATTGCGTATTTAGCCAAATCGACACGCATGCGCCTTATGGTGGCGTTGTGCCGGAGCTAGCGGCGCGGCAACATCTCCCGCTCATTACCGACATGATCACGTCCGCCCTCACGCAAGCCGAAGTTCCAGCGCCGGCTCTAGACGCCGTCGCCGCCACAGCAGGCCCCGGTCTTGTGGGCGGGGTGATGATCGGCTTGACAACGGGTAAGGCTTTCGCGGCGGCGCTCGGCAAGCCGATTATTCCGGTAAACCATCTCGAAGCTCACGCTCTGACGGCGCGCTTGTCGGCAGATATTCGCTTTCCTTATCTGCTATTATTGGTCTCAGGCGGGCATTGCCAATTGATGGTCGTGGAAGCCTTAGGCCAATACCGCCTGCTCGGGCAAACGCTCGATGATGCCGTCGGCGAGGCTTTCGATAAGACCGCAAAATATCTTGGCCTCTCTTACCCTGGGGGCCCTGAAATCGAGGCCCGCGCCGCGCGTGGTGATGCGAAACGATTTCAATTGCCGCGGCCGCTGGCGGGGCAGCCGCATGCTAATTTTTCATTTTCCGGCTTAAAAACGGCAATGCAACAAGCGGCCGATCAGTCGGCGCCGCTGACGGATAGCGATATTAACGATCTCTGTGCGAGCATGCAGGCGGCAATTCTCGATTGTCTGATCGATCGCACCGCCCTTGCCGCTGCTATTTTCGCCGCTGATTATGGACAAAATGCGAAGAGTTTGGTGGTCGCCGGCGGTGTTGCCGCCAATCAAGTGTTGCGGCAGGCCATGCAGGAATTATGCGCCGCGCATCAGCTTGCCCTACATGTCGCGCCGGCAGCGCTTTGCACCGATAACGCGGCCATGATCGCCTGGACGGGGTGCGAATATTTGGCTGCCGACCGCTTGCCCGACCAGATATTAGCGCTGGCCATGGCGGCGCGCCCGCGTTGGCCTCTGGCCGAATTGTAAATGTTGCAAAACGCGTCGGCGCCATTACGCAGACATAATAAAAGCGCCGATGGGGGAGGGTCCATCGGCGCTTATGGCCTTTCGGCCTTATCGGTGCTTATGTGGGAGGAGGGAGCACCTGATAAATTTGAGCTCGCTTAGATTAGGTAGCCAGCAACCACTTCGCTCGTCAGGGCAACTCCGTATAAAACCAAAATAAATCTTGCCACTGTGGTTTTTGGAGTGGTTTTCAGTTTTTCTAAAAGCGTTTTCATGTCTTTTGCCTTTCTTTCCTTCTGTGTTGCGCTGGGTGGGAGGGCCCTTTTGCGCAAGCCTGTCTTAAAATAATACGTCTAGGGCGGAGATATCTGTCATCAAAGCGATGCCGTAAATAATCACCAAACAGGCCGCACTATTAATATCCGCTAATTTCCGGAAACCTATTTCGACGATTTTGGTCATTTGCATCTCCTTCGGAACCTTTTTCCTGCCTGTAATCCGAGCCTTTCCGCTGCTCAACTATTATATAGGGCATAGCGTTGGCATTTGCAATGAATATTATTTAAAAAATTCATTATTTTTTATTAAATTTTTATGACAACGGCGAAAACCTATTTTTTCTATTTAAAGACAGTAACATAGGAAAGTTTTACGGATGTGTGGGGGGGGGCGCCCGAAGTCTAATTTGCGTCGACAATCGGCTCGGGGGCGGGAATTTCGCAGGTACAAAATTTTTCTATCTGACGCCGCGACAGGATACCGCGCATTAAAATGGTCAATACTTCGCGCAATTCGCGCTCAAGATCGGCCAAAGGCTGATCCGTAATCAACTGGGCCAACCGATATTTTAGGGTTGCCGACTGAATAGCGGCAGCGGTACGGGCAACATTTTCAACTTCGAACTCGCCAGTTTTAACGCCATCTTGCAAAATGCGTGTAATAATCCGCCGCTCGCGCCGCACCCGTTCCATTTGGAAATTCGGACGCTCGTTGATAACGATCTGAGCCAATTCCAAAACTTTCGGCTGTTTTTCCAACAGATGATATGTGTAGCGCAACTCGGCAAAGATCAGCTCTTCCAGCTGTCGCCGCGCCGAGCGGTAGGGGCAATCGAGAAAGGCCTCAAAGCGTTTGATCGCCGATAGGCTCTCACGGCGAGCGATTTCCGTCGCAATATCAATTTTTCCGGCGAAAAACCGGTAAATATTCCCCGCTGACATAGCGCAATCGTCGGCCAACTCGGCGATTGTGGTCTTGGGATAGCCATAGTGGCTAAACCGTGCCTTGGCCGCAGAAATTATTTTTTCTTTGACAACGTCAATATCAGACATGGGCTACGCTATGTTCCTGTTCTTGTGCCCTGCTCTCAGCAGCGCATCCCCTATAAATAACGCTGGGGCAGTGAATAATCAATAATATATTCAATATTTGCAGATTGCCCCCCAGCTTTTCGGCCACGGGCGTGCGAGACATCGTGCAAGGCATAGGGGTGCCAATTTCCTGTGTAGCAACATAGTCCTACAGTCGCTATGATGGGGCCAACCATAGCGACTACGAGATCGACATGACAAAGCATAATAAAATTGATCACTTCGGCGTTGCTGGCGCCGGCGCCTGGGGCACTGCCCTCGCGGTTGTTGCCGCGCAAGCCGACCAAGCGGCGCGACCTGTCACCCTTTGGGCGCATGAGCCGGATACCGTTGCCAGTATTAATAGCCAGCATGAAAACACGGTTTTTTTGCCTGGCGTCGCCTTGCCCGAGAGTATTCAGGCAACGCAGGATAGCGCTGATCTGAGCGCCTGCGACGCGGTGTTGATGGTCGTCCCAGCGCAATTTGCCCGCCCGATTATGGCTGATCTGGCAGCGCATCTACCAAGCCATGTTCCGATTATCTTATGCTCCAAAGGCATTGAACATGCCTCGTTAAAGTTAATGAGCGATGTCGCCGGCGAATATTTTGACGCCGCTCGCATCGCCGTCTTGTCGGGGCCGAGCTTCGCCGCTGATGTCGCCCGTGGGCTACCTACCGCCGTCACCTTGGCTTGCCCCGATGACATATTGGGCCAGCGCATCAGCGATGGCTTGGGACGGCCTTTCTTCCGACCCTATTTAACCGATGACATTATCGGCACCGAGATCGGCGGCGCCCTCAAAAATGTGATCGCGATAGCATGTGGTATTGTCGAAGGCAAAAAACTGGGCGAGAGCGCCCGGGCAGCGACAACCGCACGCGGCTTTGCCGAAATGAACCGCCTCGGCGAGGCGCTTGGCGCCCGGGCCGAAACCATGGCCGGTCTATCCGGCCTCGGCGATTTAATTTTAACCGCCGGCAGCCGCACCTCGCGCAATTACTCGCTCGGTGTTGCCTTGGGCGAAGGGCAAACCGTCGAGCAGGTACTGGGGCAACGCAAATCGGTCAGCGAGGGTGCGATGAGCGCCCGCGCCGTACAAAACCTAGCCGCGCGCCACGGCCTCGATCTGCCGATTTGCCGTGCGGTCGATCTGATTGTTAATGACAGGCTGGCGGTTGACGACGCAATCCACGACCTATTGGCACGCCCCTTTACGCATGAAATCGAAAAGCAAAATTAGAAATTAACCCCCTTATCGGTGCGGTTGAGGCAGGTTAAAACGGCGCCCACAAATTGTCCCAACTGGTCTGGCCGCATAGGGCCTCATCCAGCGGCGGTTTTTTGTTTTTTTTGAGGACTAAATAAAATGCCTCAATTTTTAATTGGAGTTTTTATTTTCTTACCTGTCTGTGTTGAGGAGGAGTAATCATGTTGTTTTGTGTTTTAAGTTTCGACAAACCAAATGCGGTCGCCATCCGCGCCGCCAACCGAGAAGCGCATTTGACTTATATGAAGGGCCTCGGCGCGTGCGTTAAGGCGCTTGGGCCATTTTTATCGGAAGACGGTGAAGCCATGATCGGGTCGCTCTACATCGTCGAGGCCGATGCCCGTGACGCGGTCGAGGCGATTGTCGCCGCCGACCCCTATGTCGAAGCCGACCTTTTTGATCGCTATGAAATTCATCCCTGGCGCCATGTCGCGGGGCAATTTTAACGCCTTCAGGGAATGCGCCTTGAGCAAGGCGTACGACAATGCCATCATGTGATCACTGAAGGAGGTCATCATGGCGTTTTGGCTTTTTAAATCGGAACCCAATACTTGGTCGTGGCAAGACCAAGTCGCGCGCGGTGCCAAGGGCGAGCACTGGGACGGGGTACGGAATTTTCTCGCCAATAAAAATATGAAAGCCATGCGTAAAGGTGACCGCGGCTTTTTCTATCATTCGGTCAATGAAAAATGCATTGTTGGCTCGGTGCTCGTAATTAAGGAGCATTATCCCGACCACACAGACCCCAAGGGGCGCTTTGGCATGGTCGATATTCGTGCTCTCGAAGCCGCGACAAGGCTCGTCACCCTAGCCGACATCAAAGCGCATCCGAAATTGCAGGACATGGTGCTGGTGAATAATTCGCGTCTTTCTGTGCAGCCCGTGAGCCCTGAGGAGTGGCAGATCGTCTGCGGTCTCGCTGGCCTCGACGCCACCCGCACCTCACCAAAAAGACAATAACAGCGGCTTGTTTGGCCAACGCCATTCGACCATACTAATCCTCTATCAGGGGGATGTCATGGATCACAAAGCCAGTGCGCGCGATTATGTTTTTTTGGGACTGCTCAGCTTTATAAATGTTTTGAACTTTGTTGATCGGCAATTGCTCGCGAGCTTCGCCAACTTCATTAAACCCGACTTGCAGCTCAGCAACACGGAATTTGGTCTGCTAACGGGCTTCGCCTTTTTGGTGTTTTACTCGGTGATGGGTCTGTTTATGGGCGCCCGGGCCGATCGCTTGCACCGGCCGCGCCTGTTGGCCCTTGGGTTGTTTTTGTGGAGCGCCCTGACGGCCGCCTCGGGGTTAGCAAAAAACTTTACCCAATTGCTTATTCCGCGCATGCTGATCGGCGTTGGCGAGAGCGCTGCAACACCGACTGCCATGTCCATTATGGCCGACCGCTTTCCACCTCGCCAGCTCGGCTTCGCGGCTGGCTTTTACTATATGGGGGTGCCTATCGGCGTCGCCGTGAGCCTGCTCATCGCTGGCTATCTTGGGCCGGCGATTGGCTGGCGCGCCTGTTTTTATCTACTCGGCGTCATTGGCATTATCGTCTCGCTTCTGCTTTTATTGATACGCGAAACGCCGCGCCGCGGTGTCAGCGAAGCACCGGCTAGCCCACCAGCGCGCGGCTTCGGCGCAACCGTGAAGCAAAGCATTCGCGACGTTTCGGGCGCGCTCAAAGCGTCACCGTCTTTGCGCTATACAATTGCCGGCGGCGTTGCCTTTCACTTTATTCTCGGCGCCGCAGCCTTTGATCAACTTTGGCTTGTGCAAGAACGCGGCTTTGAACGCGCCGAAATAGCTGTGCTTTCGGGTAAACTTGCTGCCGTCGGCGGCATTATCGGAACCCTGCTCGGGGGCATTTTGGGCGACTGGTGGCAAGCCCGGTTTCAATCGGGGCGCACCATGTTTTTGTTTTGGACGTCATTGATCTTGCTCCCGTTCGGGATCTTATATCGGACGGTGGCGCCCGATAGCGTGTTTTTCGAACTCGGCATTTTTCTCGGCTTTTTGCAACTCGGCTTATTCTACGGGCCGACCTTCTCGACGGTGCAAGAATTGGCACCCGCACGCATCCGTGCCACCGTCGTTGCTTTTTATCTGCTGTCACTCAATCTCGTCGGCTTGGGGATCGGCATCACCGGCGGCGGCATTTTAATCGATCTGTTTATTGCTCGCGGCCACAGCGAACCTTATACTATGGCATTGCTAATATTCACGGGCTTATCTGCCTGCGCCATACCGCTCATGTATCTGGCTGGCCGAAACTTCGTCGCAGATAGAGCGCGTTTGCAGGCATCCACCGCGTAATGAAAGGTTAAAAAAGGAGACAGTCATGTCAGAAGAAACACTCTTTCCCGTCGACACGAAAACCGCCACCGAAGCCTGGATTGATGAAGCCGGCTATCAAGATATGTATGCGCGTAGCATCGCCGATCCCGAAGGCTTCTGGGCCGAGCATGGCCGCCGCATTGACTGGATCAAACCATACAGCAAAATCAAGAATACGGTGTTTTCAAAAACAGATGTGAACATCAAATGGTATGAGGACGGCACGCTCAACGCCAGTGTGAATTGCGTCGATCGCCACCTCGAGGCGCGCGGCGATCAGGTGGCCATTATTTGGGAAGGCGACGAGCCCGACCAAGATAAAAAAATCACCTACCGCCACTTGCACCAAGAAATGTGCCGTTTTGCCAATGTGCTAAAAGCGCAAGGTGTCAAAAAAGGCGACCGCGTAACAATTTATATGCCGATGATCCCCGAGGCCTGTTACGCCATGCTGGCTTGCGCCCGGATTGGTGCCGTTCACTCGGTCGTGTTTGGCGGCTTTTCACCTGACGCATTGGCGGGGCGTATTTTGGATTGCGAAAGCACCTGCATTATCACGGCCGACGAGGGCGTGCGCGGCGGCAAAACCATCCCGCTGAAAGCGAATACCGACAAAGCTCTGGAGAATTGCCCCGATGTGAGCAGTGTTATTGTTGTTGAGCGCACCGGCAATAAGGTCGCGATGCAAGAGGGGCGCGACGTCTGGTATCATGAGGCGACGGCATCGGTTAGCGACGATTGTCCGGCGGAAGAAATGCACGCTGAGGATCCTTTATTTATTCTCTACACATCGGGCTCGACGGGGAAGCCCAAGGGCGTCTTGCACACCACGGGCGGCTATATGGTCTATGCATCGATGACGCATCATTATGTCTTCGACTACCACCCTGGCGAGATTTACTGGTGCACGGCCGATGTCGGCTGGGTCACGGGGCATTCTTATATTGTCTATGGGCCGCTCGCCAATGGCGCAACCACTTTGATGTTCGAGGGCGTGCCCAACTATCCCGATAATTCACGCTTCTGGCAGGTCGTCGACAAGCATCAGGTCAATATTTTTTACACCGCGCCGACCGCTTTGCGCGCCTTGATGCGCGACGGCGACGCGCCGGTTAAATCGACCAGCCGCAAATCACTGCGTTTGCTCGGTTCGGTTGGCGAGCCGATCAACCCCGAGGCATGGCTATGGTATCATCGCGTCGTGGGTGATAGCCGCTGCCCGATTGTTGACACTTGGTGGCAAACCGAAACAGGCGGCATTTTGATCACGCCCTTACCGGGCGCAACGGCCTTAAAACCAGGTTCGGCGACGCGCCCATTTTTTGGCATTAAGCCGCTCTTGGTTGACGCAGACGGTAAGCTTTTGGACGGCGCAACATCGGGGAACCTCTGTATCTCCGATAGCTGGCCAGGGCAGATGCGCTCGGTCTATGGCGATCACAAACGTTTCATCGAAACCTATTTCATCCAATATCCCGGATATTATTTCACGGGCGACGGCTGTCGCCGCGACGAAGACGGCTATTACTGGATTACCGGTCGGGTCGATGATGTTTTAAATATTTCAGGCCACCGTCTCGGAACGGCCGAGATCGAGAGCGCACTGGTTGCCCATAGCAAGGTTGCCGAGGCCGCCGTTGTCGGCTATCCGCACGACATTAAAGGGCAGGGCATTTACTGCTACGTCACCTTGAATGCCGGGGAAGTTGGCGGCGAGGAGCTGCGAAAAGAATTGGTGCAATGGGTCAGGAAGGAAATCGGCCCAATCGCTTCACCTGATCTGATCCAGTTTGCGCCGGGCCTCCCGAAAACACGCTCGGGTAAAATTATGCGGCGTATTTTGCGGAAAATTGCCGAGGATGATTTCTCCAATCTTGGGGACACATCGACCTTGGCAGATCCCGGCGTTGTCGACGATCTGATTGCGAACCGGCAAAATCGTTAGAAGACTTAAAAGTCCGAGATAATGCCCTGCTTCTCCCAATCGCCATAACGTGTCGGTTCGGGGCCATCGCGGCCACCTTCTTCATGCGGGATGTGTTGCTTTTGCCGCGCGGCGCGGCGCGCGTCGGCCTCGGCGCGAGCGCGGCTAGCCGCTTGTTGCCGCCGTGCTTCAATATCTTTTTTATCGCTCGCCATTTCTCTCCTCGCGCTTACCCTCTATATGGGTATAAATCACGAGGTTGCCAACCCGTTAATCTGAGCGATAGGGAGAAACCGCTAAGATGATAGATCGATCATGAGGCATAAAACAAAATCCTTGCGGCGGGGCGCCGCGGCGATGCTGGCCGCCATTGAGCGCGGCAAGACCCTCGACGAGGCGCTTGACCGCTTGGCCGACTTACCGCCGCGCGATGCCGCTTTTGCCCATGCCATCGTCATGACGGTGTTACGGCGGCGGGGTCAAATCAGTGACATTATCAGCCGTTATGTCAGTCGACCGATCCCAGCGCGACCGCATCTGGCACGCGCCTTGTTACAAATTGGCATTGCGCAATTATTGTTCATGGGCGTCGCGGCGCACGCCGCTATTCACGAAACCGTACAGGCCGTGGGGCGGCAAGAGGCGCCCTATCGCGGCTTACTGAATGCGGTTTTACGGCGCCTTGATCGCGAACGCCCGACCAGCGAAGCGTCAAATTTACCTGACTGGATGATGGCGCGCTGGGTGGCACATTACGGAGCCGAGACAGCTGCACAAATTGCTGCTGCCTTGTTACACCAACCGCCGCTCGATCTCTGTTTCGCGTCGGCCGACGTCGCGAGCGCTTGGTCGCATAATGAGGCCGCCTCGACACTTGCGACACATCATCGCCGTCTCGCAGAATATGGGCCTGTCGAGGCGCTTGAGGGGTTCGCCAAGGGTCAATGGTGGGTGCAAGATTTCGCCGCGCAAATGCCGGCGCGGCTATTTCCACCGGCTGCAACCGCTTTGGATATTTGCGCCGCGCCAGGCGGCAAGACTTTGCAACTGGCAAGCACCGGAAGCCGCGTAACGGCGCTCGATATTTCCGCTACCCGTTTACAACGCCTACAACAAAACCTCGATCGATGCCGAGTATCAGCGGAGTTGGTCACGGCTGACTTTCTCGAATGGACGCCGCCGCAACATTGGGACAATGTGTTGCTCGACGCGCCGTGTTCGGCAACTGGTACATTGCGCCGCCACCCCGATCTTGCCCTGCACCGCCGCGAGGCCGATATTGCCGATCGAGCGGCCTTACAGGCTCAGATGATTGCCAAAGCTTTTGCCGCCACCGCCAAGGGCGGGACCTTGGTCTATTGCGTCTGTTCGCTGGAGCCTGAGGAGGGCGAGGCGATTGCCGCTTTTGTTGCGGAAGAAATCGCTGATAGTTTAGCTGTTCCAATCCAGCCCAGCGAACTTCCGCCAGTGCTAGCGGACGCCGTCACAGCGTCGGGACATGTCCGAATTCTGCCCCATATGGTCACGGGCGGTGTCGATGGTTTTTTTATCGCCCGCTGGCGCAAACGCTAAGCCGAGAACAAGGCCCACAGTACGCGGAGAATCTTGCGCCGCGCGGCAAATAAGCGTAATGCTGTGCTCATGAGTAAGGTTGACATTGCCCCCTCAATTCTTTCGGCCGATTTTGCGCGCCTTGGCGAAGAAGTTGCTGCTATTTGCGCCGCTGGCTGTGACTATGTCCATGTCGATGTGATGGACGGACATTTCGTTCCCAACATAACCATTGGCCCCGATGTCGTTGCCGCCATCAAACCGCATGCCAGCAAGCCGCTCGATGTGCATTTGATGATCTCACCCGTCGACCCTTATATTGACGCCTTTATCAAGGCGGGCGCGGACATTATCACCTTTCACCCAGAGGCGGGGCCACACCCCCACCGCACCATCCAAGCGATCAAGGCGGCGGGCGCCCGAGCGGGCTTATCGCTCAATCCCGGAACGCCCGTGTCGGTACTCGAGCCGTTGATCGGCGATATTGATCTGGTTTTGGTTATGTCGGTGAACCCGGGCTTTGGCGGGCAGAAATTTATCCGCTCGCAGCTCGATAAAATCAAAACCATCCGTAATATGATCGATCAATCGGGTCGCCATATTGCGCTTGAGGTCGATGGCGGCGTAAGCCGTGAGACCGCGCCCGACATTATTGCGGCCGGCGCCACCATGTTGGTAGCAGGTACTGCTACTTTCGCAGGTGGGCCCAAGGCCTATGCCGAAAATATTGCCGCCCTGCGGGGCGTGTAATGCAGCGGGCCGCACAAGCCGGTCTTTTTCTCGAGTCTTGCCGCACCCTAACGCGGCGTTGGCGGGCCGCTAGCCGATCCGCTCTTTACCGCGCAACGCAAAGCAACCGGAGCCGTGACACGGGGCCAAGCACCGTCGGCTTTATCTACCCCGCTTATTTGCGCCCCGGCAATCCCGATATCGGGCGGGCGATTTTGGGCGGCACATATATTTTCTCTGGCGGCGGTGTGCAGGGTGGTGACCGAGGCCTGTTCGATGTCGCCCCGCCCAATGCGGTCTGGCAGAGCGCCGCCTACAGTTTCGATTGGCTGCCGCATCTGATCGCCGAAGGCTCGGAGCAAGCCCTCGATTTAGCGCAAAGCCTGATCGCACAATTTTCGGCTGACCACTTAGAGCGCAAACCCGCGGCGCGCTTGCCGCATATCCTTGGGCGGCGCTTGATGCGCCTCAATTTATTTTATGGAGTCTGCCGTGACCGCATGAGCATCGTCGGTAAGTCAGCCCTGCTGGCGGCAGCAACCCGCGACGCACATTTGCTGGCTAAAACAGTAGATGTGGCGCCCGAGGGCGCCCACCAACTCGAGGCAGCGGTCGGGCTGGCACTGACCTCGCTTTGGCTGAATGACGCATCGGTTTATCTACCACTAGCAACCAATATCGTGATGCGGGAAATGAAACGCCATATTCTCGCCGATGGAGGCATGGCCTGCCGTTCACCCGAGCTTTTAATGAATATGACTGCCGATCTATTGGCGTTGCGCGAAGGGCTGACCACGCGTCATATTGATTTGCCTGCGATCATGGAGACCTATCTGCCACGCATGCAAAATATGCTGGCCTTTTTGCTACACAGTGACGGCTCGACGGCAAAGTTTCATGGTGGCGGCCCGCGGCCGGCGCGCGAAACAGCGCCGCTTTTGCCCGCGCCTGCTGATCAGCGGCCGTTTAATTTTGCGACCAAGTCGGGCTTTCATAAAATGCAGGGCGATGCCACGCGGCTGTTGATTGATACCGGAGCCGCACTACGAGGAGTTGCCGCAGATCAGGCGCATATCAGCCCTTTAGCATTCGAATTTAGCCATGCGGGCGAGCGACTGATTGAGAATTGTGGCGCTGCAAAAACGCAAGGGCCTGGCTGGCATCTTGCGACGCGAGGCCTAGCCGCTCACAGCTGCCCAACCCTCATGCGCGACTACCCCGACCCATTTTTATCGCAAGGGCTTGGCGCTCAGATTATCGGACCGCGCTTGATCGCGCCGCAATTCGCTATCAGCGCTGGCTTGACCGAAGACGATACGGGGACATGGCTCGATGCATCGCATGATTTCTTCGCCGAGAGTTACGGGGTCGGCGTGTCGCGGCGGTTATATTTGTCCGCCGACGGCCATGATCTGCGGGGTGAAGATCTTTTTACGCCTTTGCCAGAGCACCAAGTCAGGGCGGGAAAATTTGCCATTCGCTTTCACCTTCATCCGAGCATATCGTCAAACCTGCAAGCCGGTGGCTCATCTTGTTTGTTGATTACAAAATCGGGGCGGGGATGGCAGTTTCGCGCCCGCGCAACACATTCGGGGCAGTTCTTCCTCGAGCCCAGTGTTTCGGTTGGCGCCGATGGTCGACCAGAAAAGTCGCAGCAAATTGTTCTCACCGGTGATTTGGCGGATCGACCAACAGGGTTTAATTGGGTTTTGAAATTTGCTGGGCAAATCGGCAAGCGGCGGCGCTAAGTCGCTTGAGCCAAACGCCGCATCATGCTACCCGCGTAGCAGTTATGTTGCGGCGTTCGCCGGTGTTGAATTGTGCTAGAACTGCGCCAAGGGAGTGATCTTTATGTCAGAGCTTTTTCCAATTCGTCGGGCCCTTATTTCGGTTTCAGATAAAACCGGCATTGTTGACTTCGCGCGCGCTTTGCACGAGCGAAATGTCGAGCTGGTATCGACGGGTGGGACGTCCAAGCTTCTTGCCGAGGCCGGCTTACCAGTGTGCGATGTCTCGGAGATTACGGCATTTCCGGAAATGATGGACGGACGCGTCAAGACCCTGCACCCGCGCGTACATGGCGGCTTGCTGGCTATCCGCGATAATGCCGCGCATGTTCAAGCCATGTCGGATCATGGCATTCAAGACATCGATTTGCTGGTGGTTAATCTCTATCCCTTTGAGGCAACACGGGCGAGCGGCGCCGATTACGATACTTGCGTTGAAAATATCGACATTGGCGGCCCCGCCATGATCCGCGCCGCCGCTAAAAACCATGCTTTTGTTACGGTTCTCGTCGACGGCAGTGATTACGCGCAAGTGCTTGCAGAGATCGACACCAACCAAGGCGCAACTCGCAGCGAAACGCGCAAGAAACTGGCGCAGAAAGCCTATGCGCGCACGGCGGCCTATGATGCCGCGATTTCAAACTGGCTAGCGGAAACGCTGGATATCGATCTACCCGATTATCGTGCCGTTGGCGGGCACTTGCAGCAGGGCTTGCGCTATGGCGAGAACCCGCATCAAAAGGCTGGGTTTTACGTCTCGGGTGAAACCCGCTTTGGGGTCGCAACCGCGCAACAAATTCAGGGTAAAGAGCTATCCTATAACAACATTAACGATACGGACGCGGCCTATGAACTGGTTGCTGAGTTCGATCCGTGGCGCGGGCCGCTACGGCTCGTGAGGCGTTCGCCTTAGCCTTGCGCTGCGACCCAGTGAGTGCCTTTGGCGGCATTATTGCTCTCAATGTGGCGCTCGACGCGGCGACGGCAGAAAAAATTTCTGAAATCTTTACCGAAGTCATTATCGCGCCAGACGCCGATGAAGCGGCACGCGCAGTGATCGCACGCAAAAAAAACCTACGCTTATTGGTTACGGGTGGCTTGCCGGATCCTCTGGCCGCAGGTTTGAGTGTACGTAATGTCGCCGGTGGTTATCTGTTTCAGAACCAAGATAATGGGCGGGTTGACCCTTCGGCCCTAACCGTTGTGACCCAGCGCCAGCCAAGCGCGCAAGAGATGCAAGACCTTCTGTTTGCGTTCCGCGTCGCCAAACATGTTAAATCTAATGCCATTATCTACGCCAAAGATGGCGCTACAGTTGGCATTGGGGCGGGACAGATGAGCCGCTTGGATAGCTCGCGCATCGCCGCACGCAAGGCGCAAGATGCGGCAGAAGCCGCTGGGCTAGCAACGACGCTGGCGGCAGGCTCGGTGGTCGCCTCGGACGCTTTTTTCCCCTTCGCCGATGGCTTGCTCAGCGCCGCAGAGGCGGGCGCTACAGCGGTCATTCAACCCGGCGGGTCAATCCGTGACGAAGAAGTGATTTCCGCCGCCGACCAAGCTGGATTGGCCATGGTCTTTACCGGCATGCGGCACTTCCGCCATTAAGCTTTGATTGCCAGTGCGGCCGCCTACAGCGCCCGCGCGACCAGCATCCGCATAATCTCGTTGGAGCCGCCATAGATGCGCTGCACCCGAGCATCGGAATACATGCGGCTAATGGGATATTCGTCCATATAGCCGTAGCCACCGAAGAATTGCAAACAGGTATCAATCACGTCGCATTGCCGCTCGGTAACCCAGAATTTTGCTGCTGCTGCCGTATTGGCATCAAGCTCGCCCTTTAACAATTGCATCGTGAGCTGATCGACGAGCGCTCGTGCTGCCATCCAGTCAGCTTTGCATTCGGCAAGTTTGAACTGCGTGTTTTGATAGTCAAACACCGCATTGCCGAAAGTTTTGCGCTCGCGAGTATAGTCGAGTGTCAATTCAATTGCCCGCTCCATCGCAGCCACACCTTGATTGGCGATAATCAAGCGCTCTTGCGGAAGCTGCTGCATCAATTGGTAAAAGCCTCGGCCCTCTTCTCCACCGAGCAAATTGCTGGTCGGGATTTTCACGTCATCAAAGAAGAGCTCGGAAGTATCAGCGGCGTGTTGCCCCATTTTCTCGAGATTGCGTCCACGCCGGAAGCCCTCGGCCTCGGCCGTCTCCAGAACGAGAAGAGAAATACCCTTAGCGCCTTGCGACGGGTCAGTTTTGCAAACGACCAAAACCAGATCTGCTGTTTGGCCATTGGAAATGAAGGTCTTCGAGCCGTTCAACACATATTGATTGCCCTCAAGCCGCGCCGTTGTTTTAACCGCCTGCAAATCCGAGCCGGTACCAGGTTCCGTCATGGCAATGGCACAAACCAATTCGCCTGAGGCCATTTTCGGCAACCAACGCTGACGCTGCTCTTCGGTGCCATAGGCAAGAAAATAATGCGCACAGATCGCCGAATGCACGACATTGCCAAAACCAGCGACCGAGCAGCGCTCCATTTCTTCGGCCAAAATCGCTTCATGGGCGTAGGTGCCGCCAGCCCCGCCATATTCTTCGGGAATTGAGGCGCATAAAATACCGGCTTCGCCAGCTTTGTACCAAGCATCGCGATCGACAACGCCTTGCTTCGTCCACTTATCGGAATGCGGCGCAAATTCCCGCGTGTAGAATTTGTTCACCGCATCTTGAAAAATATGCAGATCTTCGGTCATCCATTGCGCTGTGTAACTGGCTAGCATATGTCTCTCCTCCGTTTGCCGTACATTATCCGTTGAGCTAGGCAAAGCCAAGCGCAGAAACCGAGTGCAAATGCGGTAAACGATCGCAGGATTTTAGCTTTTAGATTGACCCCAGCCTATTTTACATATAGAAAATGGTATCTAATTTAATATACACAAATATTCTGTTTAATTATTTCTTTTATCATTCGTAAAGTCTCGCCATGTTGACCCATCTCGACCGCCTTGAAGCGGAAGCCATTACCATTATGCGCGAGGTTGTTGCGGAAGCCAGCAAGCCCGTCATGCTGTATTCGATCGGCAAGGACAGCGCGGTTATGTTGCATCTTGCGGTGAAAGCCTTTTATCCGGCGCCACCACCATTTCCGCTATTGCATGTCGATACCACGTGGAAATTTCGCGAAATGATTAGTTTTCGCGACCAGCTTGCGGCAAAACTCGGCTTTGACCTCATTGTCCATATTAATCAAGACGGCCTCGAGCAGGGCATCGGTCCCTTTAGCCATGGTTCTGCCATTCATACCGATGTCATGAAGACGCAAAGCTTAAAGCAGGCTCTAGACCTCTATGGCTTTGATACGGCTTTTGGCGGCGCCCGTCGCGACGAAGAAAAAAGCCGCGCTAAAGAGCGGGTTTTCTCCTTCCGCGCCGCGCAGCACAGATGGGACCCCAAAAACCAGCGGCCAGAATTATGGTCGCTCTACAACACCCGCATTCACAAGGGCGAGACGATCCGGGTCTTCCCATTGTCAAATTGGACTGAGCTCGATATCTGGCAATATATCCGTCGCGAGGAAATTCCCATCGTGCCGCTATATTTTGCCGCCGAACGCCCCGTTGTTGAACGCGACGGCGCTTTGATCATGGTCGACGATGAGCGGATGCCGCTCCATCCGGGCGAAATACCCGCGATGAAGTCCGTCCGGTTTCGGACCTTAGGGTGCTATCCGCTGACCGGCGCCATTGAAAGCACGGCGACGACGCTCGAGGATATTATTCAAGAAATGTTGCGCACCACCGCGTCGGAGCGGCAGGGGCGTGTCATCGACCGCGACCAAGCCGCCTCGATGGAGAAGAAAAAACAAGAGGGGTATTTCTAATGGCGCACCGCGACCCCCGCATCGACAGCGATATTCGCGCCTATCTCGAAGCCCAAGAAAACAAGTCCATTCTGCGCTTCATTACATGCGGCTCGGTAGATGATGGTAAATCGACCCTGATCGGGCGATTGCTCTATGAAACCAAAATGATTTTCGATGACCAGCTCGCGGCGCTCGAAGCGGAATCAAAAACTATGGGTACGCAAAAAGGCGCTATCGATTTCGCGCTCCTCGTCGATGGACTGGCGGCCGAGCGCGAGCAAGGCATTACCATTGATGTCGCCTATCGCTTTTTTTCAACAGAGAAGCGAAAATTTATTGTCGCCGACACACCCGGCCACGAACAATATACGCGCAATATGGCAACCGGCGCTTCGACGGCTGATCTTGCCATTCTGCTGATTGATGCGCGCAAGGGCGTGCTCACACAAACCCGCCGGCACGCTTATATCGTCTCGCTGCTGGGCATCAAAACCGTTCTGCTGGCGGTCAATAAAATGGACCTGATCGACTATGATCAGACCCGCTTTACAGACATTGTCGAGGATTTCAGCGCTTACGCCCAACAGCTCGATATCAACCATATTCACGCCATTCCGCTCTCAGCACTGCAGGGCGATAATATTATCGCGCCGAGCGCGGCGACGTCGTGGTATGACGGCCCGAGCCTTCTCGACTATCTCGAAACTGTTAAGGTCAGCGACGATCGGCGTGACGGCGCGTTCCGCATGCCCGTCCAATGGGTCAATCGACCCAATCTGGATTTCCGCGGTTTCGCGGGCACAATTGCCAGCGGCACGGTTAAACCGGGCGACCGCATCAAAGTTCTCCCGGGTGGACAATCCTCTACTGTCCAGCGCATTGTCGCCCATCCGCAAGATCTTGCCACCGCCGAAGCCGGCCAAGCCATCACCTTGTGCCTCGAAGATGAAATCGATATTTCGCGCGGCAACATCGTAACCAGCGAAGGCGATCCCGTCGAAATCTCGGATCAGTTTGAGGCGCATATTTTATGGATGGATGAAGCGGCGATGCTTCCCGGCCGTCCTTATGGCTTTAAACTTGGGACGCAAAATGCCAGCGCCACGCTCAACAGCCCGAAGCATAAAGTTAATGTTAACACGCTCGAGACGTTAGCGGCCAAGACGCTAGAGTTGAACGAAATCGGTCTTTGCACCTTATCGATCGATCGCCAGATCGGTTTTACCCCTTACGCCGAGAACCGTGATCTCGGTGGCTTTATTTTAATCGATCGTATCAGCAATAAAACCGTTGGCATGGGCATGATTAAATTCGCCCTACGGCGCGCCTCGAATATTCATTGGCAATCGGTCAGCATCGACCGCGACGCCCATGCCGGTTTGAAGGGTCAACGGCCTGCGGTTTTGTGGTTCACAGGCCTATCGGGGTCGGGCAAATCAACCATCGCCAATGCCCTGCAAGCCAAACTCCATGCCCGCGGGCGCCATAGCTACCTGCTGGATGGGGATAATGTCCGCCACGGGTTGAACCGCGATTTGGGCTTTACTGATGCCGATCGTGTTGAGAATATTCGCCGCATTGGCGAAGTGGCGCGCCTGATGGCAGATGCCGGTTTGATTACGCTGGTGTCCTTCATCTCGCCTTTCCGCGCCGAACGGCAAATGGCGCGGGACTTACTACCCGAGGGTGAATTTATCGAAATTTACATTGCCACGCCGCTGGCCGTGGCCGAACAGCGCGACCCAAAAGGGCTTTATAAGAAAGCGCGGGCCGGCGATATCAAAAACTTCACCGGCATTGATAGTCCCTACGAGCCCCCCGAAGCGCCCGAGCTGAAGATCGACACCCAACAGCTCAGCGCCGAACAGGCGGCCGATGAAATACTGGCCCATCTCATTCGGCAAGGGCGTATCGCCAATTAAAGCTGCATATGCGGTTGATAGTCGCCAAACAAAACCCGGCCGACCATCTCGAAACTTGCACTGGCCGTGATCATGTGCTGGGTCATGGTCTCCGCATCGCGCAAGCGCTTCTGAATCGGGTTCGATTGATACACCGCCGAGCCACCAGCCATATCGTGCAGACTGCGAATAGCCGCGCAAGATTGTTGCACCGCATGGGTCGCCGCCAGACGGATATCGGCGCGCAAAGATGGGGTCAGATCATCGCCCGCACAGGCGCTGGCCCAAACCGCTTCCGCGCTCGCCGAAAATAAAGCTCGGGCGGCACGCAAGCCCGCCAGCGTTTCGGCATATTGGGCTTGAATGCGCCCCTGCTGAACAAGCGGTCGGCTGCTCGCCCGTGGTGTCTTATTTGTCGCCAAGCTTTCAAATTCACCGACACAGCCCGCCGCATTGCCGAGCGCGCAAGCCGCCACCCCAAGAGCGAGGAAGCCGAAATAGGGCAAGCGATAAAGCGGGCTATCCGATTGCGGTGGCGCCGACGCCAAATCAATAAGTTGATCGGCTTCGATTTTATACCCATCTACTTCAACATCGCCTGATGAGGTCGCACGCAAGCCAAGGCTGTGCCACGTGTCATGAAAGATCAACGCCGCGCGCGGCAGCGCTGCAAAACGCATCTGCTGCGGATCAGGCGCGCCATCGCGGGCGGCACTCAAAAACACCCCCAGCAAAATCCAGTCGGCATTAGCCGAGCCCGAGGCCCAAGCCCAGCGCCCGGCAACACGGTAGCCTTCTGCATCGGGCCACGCTTTACCCGTCGGGGCAAAAATCCCGCAACAAATGGGGGCTTCACCACCAAAGATCGCCTGGCCTAGCCGCGGTGACAGATTGGCTCCGAGTTGCGAGGTGGTCGCACCGATCATGCTAATCCAAGCGCAGGCCGCATCATATTTAGCCAACGCCTCGAGGCGCGCTAGCCCCGCAGGTAAATCAAGCTCAACACCGCCCATTTCCCGTGGAGCAAAGAGGCGAAACATATCGGCGGCCGCCAGTTGCCGTGCAAAATCACTGCTCACCTGACGCGCCGCCTCAAACTCTTGTGCGCGCGCGCCAGCTTGGCGACAAAGCTCCTGAAACTGATGGGACATTGGCTTGTTCATGCAACCCTATTTCACGGGTGGGTCAGGCCAAGATGCGGTCTGGGTAACAATAGCATCGGGCAGAGCAATCAATTGCTGATAATCGGCATCGGGATAGGGCATATGCGGTTTGCTAGGGTCATAGGCCGGTTGAGGAACGGTGCCGCCCTCGCCCGCATAGGCATCGGGGCGCATGAAACGCTGCAGCTCTTCTTGCGAAATCCCGCATTTTGCGACCACGGACGGGTCGACCCAATGGGCGGCGTCGATCACCTGATCTCCGCTGGCGATTTCCAAAGCCAAGCCATCAGGCCCAGCAAAATAAATCGACTGGCAGAGACCATGGTCGATTGGGCCCATCACGATCACACCTTTCGACCGAATACGATCGCGCATAGCGAGCAGATCCTCAGGCGTGCTGACCTTAAAGGCGAGATGCTGCATCGTGCCAGGCGCGCTTTTGCCAGCCCCAGTGCCGGCGTGGGTGACGCCGATCTGGCGTTCGATCTGGTCAATCTCGGGCAGAGAGACCAGCGAGAAATAACAATCATCGCTAAGATGTAAAAACGCATGAATACCATCGGGTACGCCATGCATGTCGAACAGAGCAACGAGGCGCGCGCCCAAAACATCTGAGAAAAAATCGATATGCTGGCGCATATCCGCAGCCATAATAGCAACATGGTGGAAGCCATTGGTTTTAATCATCACGCACTCTCCGTCCTTAAACCGCTTTGCTCTTACGTTAAGCTTAGACTTCAGTTAAGCGCGAGGCTATCCTAGCGGTCAAGGGAGGATCGTAGGATGGATATTGTCAGACACCCCTATATGGTGGTCTATGAAGAGCGATCAGCGCGCAAAGATGTTTATGGCGGCGCTGAAAATATGGTCGCTATCGAGTGCATGCGTGTAACACCCGCTAGCATTGTAAGTGATACTGCGATTGTCTTCTCGCACCCGATCGGTGGTGGCTCGTTTTTGCCGCTGGTCACCGCCTTAGCGCGAAGCGGTCATCACATCATTTACGTTAATACCCGCTATCGCGGCAATGACACAGCATTGCAAATGGAAAAATGCGTCGCCGACCTCGGAGCCGCAATCGCCCATTGCAAAGAAAAATTCGGTTATCAGAAAATTGTCCTGGGCGGCTGGTCGGGGGGCGGGTCGCTGTCGCTGTTTTATCAAGACCAAGCAACCGGTTCGCGCTTGCGACAAACAGCGGCCGGCGAAGACTATGATCTGTCGCAGCACGACCTTCCCGCTGCCGATGCGGTTCTCCTTTTGGCGGCACATATTAGCCGCGCGCTAACCCTGTGCGAGTGGATCGACCCCTCCATTTTGGACGAAGAAACCCCGTTTCAGCGCAATCCAGATTTGAATATTTTTAATCCCGACAACCCCAACAAACCTCCCTTTGCAGCCGACTATGTGACGCGCTACCGCGCTGCTCAAGAAGACCGCAACCGACGGATCACGCGCTGGGTAAAAGCCGAGCTCGCGGCACTTGCAACGGCCGGCCAAGCAGACGACGAAAGGGCTTTTTGCGTTCATGGCACAATGGCTGATTTACGTTGGACCGACCCTTCGCAAGATCCATCGGATCGCCGCCCGCATTGGTGTTATTTGGGCGATCCCCGCATTGCCAATGATGGCCCCGTTGGGCTGGCGCGATTTACAACTTTACGCTCGTGGCTGTCGCAATGGAGTATTGATGACAGTCCCGCCAATGGGCTGGTCAACGCCGCCCAGGTTACGTGCCCAGCCTTGGTTATCAACAACACCGCCGATCTCGCCTGCACCCCCAGCCACGCGCAACGATTATTTGCAGCGCTGGCGAGCAGCGATAAAAGCTATGCCGATATAAAAGGCGCCGATCATTATTATATAGAGCGCCCCGATCTGTTGCCGGAAGCCTGCCGCGTCGTTTCAAGCTGGTTGCGGGAGCGCGCGCTTGCCTAAGCCTGCACCCTCGCCAGCTCGCCACGATATTGACGAACAATCCATGGTAGGCCCGCAATCGCAACACCACCAAAAACCACCGCGACAAGCGACATGGAGTAACCAATTTTCATCTCGTCAGCAAAAACATAATCATTGCCTAAGCCAACCAATGCCGGGCCAAGCAATAATCCAAAAATACTAATGACCATGAGATAAAGCGCTGTTGATTGGCCGCGAATTTCAGCCGGCACCAAGGCCAAAATAGAGGGGACCGCCGCCGCCGTTAGTATTGTCATACCGACGGTACAAAACCCGTAGAACAAAAGCCCCAGTTCGGCCGTTGGCATGATTGGGAACAAGGCTGCATTTGGCACCATGATCAACAATCCCAATCGCATCACCCGAATGCCGCCATCGGCGAACCCCGCATTGGTTTTTCGATCCACCAGCCAGCCGCCCAAAAACGTCGATGCCGGCCCAACGCAAAGTAGAATGAGCCCCATATAGAGACTGAGCTTTGTCGGCCCCCAATTATGTAGCCGCGAAAACAGAGCGAAATTAAAGAGATGCGTGTAGGAGATAATGGTCATCGCCGTTGGTGGCGTGAACAGCGCAATATAAACAGGCAATCTTTGTCCAAAATACTTAAGAACATAGGTAATGGGCAGCGCCTGACTTTCGGCCCGCACGTCAATTCGTTTTGGCTCACGCATCAGCAAAACCAATATCGCGGCTAAAATGCCAGGCGCGCCGACAACAACAAAAACAAATTGCCAAGGCCGCATATCTGCAATGATGGGATAGGCGCTAAAATCAGCCGCTTCAGCCCAAGCGAGCACGCGTCCGCCAAGCAGATAAGCGGTGGCCATGGCGAAAGACAGGGCGCTTGAATACACGGCGATCGCTCGCGCCCGCCGCCGCGGAGGCATCACGTCGCTGATCAGCGAGTAAGCGCAGGGGCCGAGAGAAGCCTCGCCAGCGCCAACCAAGACGCGAGCGCCAAATAAGGCACCAAATCCTCTCACAAAACCCGATGCAATAGTTGCCGCGGACCAAACTGCAATTCCTACACCCAAAACAAATTTTCGCTTAACACGATCGGCCAACCAGCCCAAAGGTAGCCCCATGGTGCCGTAAAAAATCGCAAACGCGGCGCCCATCAAAAGCCCCATCCGCGTATCCGAGATTTGGAGGTCTGCTTTAATCGGCTCAACCAGAATGGACAAAACCTGCCGATCGACAAAAGACAAAATATAAATGAGCGTAAGAAGGATAGTGATATACCAGCCGTAATAGGGGCTCGGATAGGCCGCATCATCGGCCGATGATTTTTTATTAACTTCTGACACTTATCCCCCCAACAGACATTGATTTTTAATCATATTATGATGTCCTTTACATAAGACAACTAAAATCGGATAGAGGCGGTAAAACAATAGCGCGAGAGAGGTGGTTGTAGCCAAAGGCAGGCCGATTTTGACCTATATCAATGACATATAATCGTCTCGCGCTCGAAATAGCGTTACGGCTAAAACGTATTAGAGCATTACTGACTGCGAGGAGAACGAAATGGCATCAGATTTTAAACCAGATTGCGAAGGGCGCATTAAAGCCGCCACTATTAGCGCCGCTGACCCCGATGCCGTCGTTAAATCCTATAAAGATTTTTTTGGCTATGAAGTCATTCATGAGAGCATCGTAAGCGCAGCCGAAGCCGAGAGCTGGGGCGCACCAGGAATGGAAGGAAAAAGACAATTTCTGACCGGCCCCTCCAGTGGCACGCAGGTCTTTCTACGCGTTGTTGAAAATGACGAAGTGGCCGATTACCGGCCGCTGAAAACTTTTGGCTGGAATGCCGTGGAAATCACGGTGACCGATGTAGAGGAACTCGATCGGCGGCTACAAAATTCTCCATTTGAAATTATTGGGCCACCGGCCTATTTGGATTTCTCTGATCGCATTTATCCGATGCAAGCTGTCGGTCAGGCGCAGGAAGTTTTTTACCTCAATCAAGTGCGTGGCGATCTCCCCGATTATGATTTACCGCTGGCGAGAAGCTTTGTGGATCAAATTTTCATCATGATCCTCGCCAGCAAAGACATGAACGAAGCCATCAGTTTTTACACCGAAAAACTCGGCTGGAAGCAGGGGAACGCTTATTTCACCAAATATAGTGTCATCAACAATGCTTTCGGTTTGCCCGAAGAGACACCGCACCATCTTTCAATGACTTGCGTCGGACGTGACGTGAATAATGAGGTTGATCAGTATCCCGAGGGAACTGTCGAGCGCTCAGTAAAACCTGGCATGTTGCCGCCCGCCATTGCCATGGTAAGCTATAATGTGACGTCTTTAGATACTTTAGATGTCGATTTTTTAAGCCCGCCCGCGCGTTTTGAACATGCGCCCTATAACGGCCGGCGGGCCGCGACATGCGTTGGCAAGGCAGGCGAATTGATTGAATTAATTGAAATCGAGTAACACCATGACCCCGGAACAACTTATTGACAGACTGGCTCAAATAGTGGGCCACGCTCATATCGTGACCAATGAAGACGATTTAAGGTATTTTGGGCAGGACGTTTTTGACGAAGGGCAGCCGCCGATCGCAGTGGTGCAGCCCAACACAACGCAAGAACTTGCAGACGCGGTCAAGCTCGCCACAGAGCATAAATTTCCTGTCATTCCGCGCGGCGGCGGAATGTCTTATACCTCAGGTTACTTGCATAATCAGCCTGCCGTTTTATTCGACATGAGCCGCATGAACCAAGTTCTGGAGATCAATACAGAAGACATGTATGTCCGTGTGGGTGCTGGATGTCGTTGGGTTGACCTGTATGAAGCTTTGAAAGACAGCGGCGTCCGGACACCGATGTGGGGCACCTTGTCGGGCATGCGCGCAACTATTGGCGGCGGTATGTCGCAAAACAGTGTTTTCTTTGGCTCGGGCAATCACGGCACCGCGGCCGACAGTGTTATCGGCCTGGAGGTCGTTACTGCCAAGGGAGATATTATTCGAACCGGCGCGGGGGGCATTGAAAACGGGCTGCCCTTCATGCGGCATTTTGGTCCTGATCTGACAGGCTTGTTCACCTGCGATACGGGGGCCTTGGGCTTTAAATCGGAAGTTGTCCTTCGTCTGATACCCACCCCAGAATCGAAACGATATTTATCGTTTGATTTTAATACCCATAGCGAGCTGATGTCCGCCATGTCCGAAATTTCGCGTCAGGATCTTGCTTCCGAATGTTTTGGCTTTGATCCGTTCTTGCAAGTCCAGCGCATGAAACGGGAGAGTATCGCCAAAGATATTCAAACCATGGGCAAGGTCGTCTCATCTGCCAGCAGTTTGAAGGACGCCTTTAAAATGGCGTCCAGCATTATCAAAGCGGGACGCGGCTATATGGCGGACACACGTTTCTCGCTACATTGCGCCACCAGCCAACGCACCGAAGCCGCTGCCAAAGATGCTGAGGAAAAAATTCGCACAATCGCAACCTCACGGGGAGGCAAGGAAATTCCTAATTCTATCCCGACCATCATGCACGCCAACCCCTTTACGCCCCTCAATAATATGATCGGGCCTCAGGGTGAACGCTGGCTTCCTGTCCATGCTTTGGTGCCGCATTCTCGCGGCATCAAACTGGTTGACGCTATTGAGGCCTATTTTCGGTCGCAACTGGCGGTCATTGAGAAGTTTGGGATCGGCACAGGCTATCTATTCGCTTCCGTCGGCCAATCGATAACTCTCATTGAGCCTGTATTTTTTTGGCCTGATGCTCTGATGGATTTTCACCATCGGAATGTCGAGGAGAGCGTGCTAAACCGCATCGAGGATTTCGCCCCCAATGCTGCAGCGCGGGACGCGATCATCTCACTTCGCGAGGGCTTGCTCGACGTTTTCGCCGAATATGGGGCCGCCCATTTCCAAATCGGAAGAACCTATCGTTACAGCGAAAACATGGATCCAGCTGCTGTCTCGCTAGTTCAAAGCATCAAACGCATTCTCGACCCCGACGAATTGATGAACCCTGGCTCGTTGGGTTTACACTAAAGACGGATAATCGTTTTACCGAAATTGCCGCCCTGCATCAGGCGACAAAAAGCTTTGGGCGCTTGAGCGAGACCATCAGATACGTCCTCGCGAAAAATGAGCTTGCCCTCGGCCGCCCATGCTAAGCAATCTTCGAGGAAATCCTGATAGCGATGCTGGTGATCGTAAACCACGAGACCGCGAACGGTGGCGCGGGCGCGGATAATACTACCGGGGTTCGGCCCCGGGGGCATTATGTCGGTATTATATTGCGCCATAAGGCCACACAAAACCACCCGCGCGCCAATTGCCAATTTCCACATCGCTGCATCGAGAATTTCGCCGCCGACATTATCGAAATAAATATCGACACCCTGCGGCGCACATCGCTCGATCGCCTCAGGAATATTTTCAGTGCGGTAATTTATACAAGCATCGAATCTCAACGTTTCGGTGGCATAACGGCATTTCTCATCGCTCCCCGCTATGCCGATCACACGACACCCTTTGATGCGGCCAATTTGACCGACCATTGCCCCGACCCCACCCGTGGCGGCTGAAACCAGCAACACATCTCCAGGCGCAGGCGACGCCAAATCCAACAATCCGGCGTAGGCGGTCAGACCCGGCATCCCCAAACCACCGAGTGCCAGAGATGGCGGGTCAATTCTTGGATCGACCCGTCGCGGATGCTCTTCTGCAAATATGGCGTGGCTCTGCCATCCGCCTTGAAATTGGATCAGCTCGCCAGGTTTCAAATCAGAGCGCTTGCTATCGATCACCTCTGCAATCGTTTCTCCGCGCAAAACATCGCCAACTTCGAGCGGGCCTGTGATATGCCGACCCGATATTTGGCCACGCATGTAAGGATCCAAGGACAAATAGGTTACGCGGCAAAGCGCCTCGCCGGATTCCGGCTCGGGGAGAGGTAGGCTGCGGAGCGCAAAATGTTTTTCCGCGGGAAGCGCATCGGGTCGTTCCGCAAGAATGACTTGTTCATTGATCATTGGTATCCTCTTTTCTGCTGGCTAAATCTTTTGAAGGATCGCCGCACTTGTTATAAGGTTATATCAAATTTTGGCACAGGGGCTAAGTCCCAAATGACAAAGAGGATACAGATTATGACGGCCGAACGCCCCGCTCCCTATTATGCCTTGGCTCTGCAAACCGCAGTCAGCACAATCAATAGTTGCGCCGACCGTAGCGAGGCGCAAGTCGTGATCAACCAAACTTTGGAGCGCTTAGCAACGGAAATAGCAGCCTCGAAGCGCTTCATCGGCGCCGACACCGCGCTCGTGGTTTTGCCCGAATACTTTCTAACGGCCTACCCTCTGGGAGATACAATCACTGGTTGGGCCAGCAAGGCAGCGCTCTCCATCGACGGACCAGAATACGAAGCCTTGGGGAAGATTTCGCAAGACAATGCGATATACCTGTCGGGGAACGCTTATGAAGTCGATCCGCATTTTGATGGGTTATATTTTCAGACCAGTTTTATTATTGCCCCCAATGGCAATGTTTGTTTGCGTTACCGCCGGCTCAATTCAATGTTCGCGCCAACCCCGCATGATGTTTGGGATAAGTATCTTGATATTTATGGCCTCGAGGGCGTCTTCCCGGTTGCCAAAACCGAGATCGGGACGCTGGCCTGTATTGCCTCGGAGGAAATTCTATATCCGGAAATTGCGCGGGCGCTGGCCATGCGCGGCGCCGAAGTTTTTCTGCATTCGACAGGAGAAATTGGCTCGACGCGCGAAACACCTAAATCGATCGCGCGGCAAGCGCGCGCCATTGAAAATATGGCCTATGTCATTTCCGCTAATGCCGGTGGTATTGCGGGACATCAATTACCCGAATCCGCAACCGACGGGCGCTCGGTTATACTCGATTATCGCGGCCTTGTTCTGGCCGAGAGTGGTTGGGGTAAAACCATGACAGCCAATGCCAATATTGACATCGCAGCCTTGCGGCATGCCCGGCAACGGCCAGGAATGAGCAATTATCTCTCGCGCCAGCGCTTTGAGGTTTTCGCGGAAACATACGCCACATTGGGAAGCCAAAAAGCCAATTCCTTATTGGACAATGGAACCGTCAAAACCCCCGACCGTGCACATTTCATCGGCGCGCAACAAGATGCCATTGCCACTCTGCGTAAGCGCGGAATTTATGGAAGCGAAACCTAATCGGTGACCTAAACGCCAGCAATCGCCC
>JAYODZ010000004.1:12290-16914 GCA_038106515.1 Rhodobiaceae bacterium | reverse complement strand
ATCATTGATCTCGATTTTATGGGGCGCATTCAAATTTATCATGCCTTGGCGCACGAGTTTCGAAATAGCGCGGCTCGTTGTCTCAATCGTTAGGCCGAGATGGTCAGCAATGTCAGAGCGCGTCATCGGCAAGTGAACAATTGGGCTAGGGTGTGTCAGGCGTTGTTGGCGCGCTTGCGTCTGAATAATAAAGAAAGCTATTTTCTCAGTCGCATTCATACGCCCCAAAACAAAAAGCTGATCAATTGTTACCGCCAGAACGCGGCTCGCTATATGTCGCAATCTTTTTTGCAAATTGGGCTCGGCTTCAAACAAAACGTCCAAATCCTTTAACGACCATCGACAAACATGGCCGTTTGAAAGTGCTTTAGCAGACAGAGTATAGGACGGCCCAGCTGTTAAACCTATGAAATCGCCAGGATAGCAAAATGCGACGACTTGACGGCGTCCATCGGAACCAATGCGCTCGAGCATGCAGGTGCCTTCAGCGACATTATAAATATAGTTCGATGGCGCGTCGTCCATAAACAAGTAATCGCCGCGCTGAACGGCGATCCTTTTACCGCTAACATAAAGCCGCTCAATCGTGCTGTCCGGGAAAAAGCCACACAATTCGCCTGCCCGCGCAGAGCAGGTTTTGCACGGCATAAATTGTCCCTTGCTCGGACCCTTGGCCGGCTCAGTAAAGCGCCCAGGTGACATTGTCACTCCCTTGAAAGCTTTACATGATCACAGCTTTAAATAAGGGTCAACTGGATCTCGAGCTAGGAGGGCTTGTGCCTCATCAATGATCATGATCATGATCATGGTGGTGATCATGGTCATGATGGTGGTGATGACTATGCGCATGATGATGGTGATGATGATCATTATGCGCATGATCGTGCGTATTCATCACTTGCGGTTCTTGCTCATAACCAGGGTTCTCAAAATCAACCGGAGCCGGCACCTGCCCGACAACACCATGCGGGTGATTATGGCCATCCAACGAATTTACCCACGTAAAGAGTTGTGGCCGATGGCGATAAAAATGAGCTGCGGCACGGCGCTTATTTTCATCTGGACTGCTCCACGGGTTATAATGAAAATAATTATGTAGCTTGCTGTCGGTTCGACCCAAAGCAATACAGCCTTGCTTGCTCCGGAACGAGCCATGATTGATATAAGGTGGACGCCAGAAATAACCGCCTGTGGGCAAGTCACCAAACTGCATCATCCAAGACGTGCCCCAAATATGATAACTTTCCTCGCAACAGTCGTGATAGGAAATATTGTCCTGAATATATTCGGGAGCCATGGTGTACAGAAATGTCATTGCCTCGGTCAACGGATCGAAACGTAGCATTTTCAGAAACAGACCAGTGGCTGTTGACGGCGACACGATTGAGCCGCTCGCCCAAGGCGCATCTTCAAAACTATTGAGAGAAATAAACCCTTCTTTCAAACATAAGGGGTGGTGCCGGTCGCCTGCTTCGAAACTAGGTTCCGAGTCATTATAGAACATTAGCGCCTCGGCGCCGCTGGTCACCGACCATTCGCCGAGGGCATAGCCGGCGGGGATAAACATATAATGTCCCTCGCGGCACAATTGATCGCCGATCTTGATCTCACCATTCAAAACAAACAACTCGACATCCGAGTAGCTCATCCCAGGCTTGCGTTTATACCCGTTATTAAAACGAACTTTTAGCGAGCACGCGCCCGTATCTGTATCCAAAGAGAGCACCTTATACTCCATGCCATTTGGAAATTTTGACAAGGAGAAATTTTTAAAATCCTCGTTCAGTTCAACGAACGGCTCAATATGTGGACGTGCCATTTCTTTCTGCTCCCTCTACTACCAGACCACACGGTCTGCATCTTCGCGCTCAGGACGCGATGGAATTTTTTCTTGCGGAATTTTTACGCGCATGTCGCCCGTGACATAAAAACCACGGTCCCGAACCAATCGCAGAAACTCCTTAATCCAACCTTCTCTTTGAGGTTGTAGCGCTTCAATTTCCTCAACAATTCCAGCATAACGTTTGGCCTGAAAATTGGATTCCTCTTCGATCCACTTTTCCGCTTCTTTATCGCGGGGTGGTTTCTCATGCTGTACGCGTTTAACCATTTAAGCCTCCTTCGCGGTTGATTTGGTGATGCCACGAGACATCATTTGATCGACATCTTCTGCCGAATATCCGACCTCTCGTAAAAGTTCGGCGCTATGTTCTCCCAAGCGCGGGGGCGCCCGACGAATTGATACCGGCGTTTGTGCGAAATTGATCGGCAAGCTCGCAAAGCGCAAGCGCCCCTCGCTGGGATGATCCATGTCCTGCCAAAAGCCAACGGCCGTTAAATGCTCGTCGGTCATCAAATCGCTCAGGGAGTTGACTTTCATGTGAGGCACATTGGTCGCACCCAATTTCTCCAGCCAGTACTCTGTTGTACCTTCTGCCAAAGCCTTACCCGTCTCGGCATAAGTCACATCAATATTCTCAAGCCGCGTCCGCATATCCTTAAATCGCGGATCACCAATCATATCTTGGCGCCCGACCGTCTCGCAAAATGTCGCCCAATGATTGTCCCAATAGGGCAATACGGCAATAAAGCCATTTTTCGTTTTATAAGGCCGCCGGTGTTTGCTCATGATGCGGACATAGCCGGGAGGCGCCAGGGGCGGCTGGAAAACATTGCCCCATAAATGCTCGCACATGACATTGGCGACCATGGTCTCGAACATCGGCACTTCAATTTCTTGCCCTTGGCCTGTCCGCTCGCGATGAAACAGGGCAGCGCAAACCGCGTTCACGACTGCCATGCCGGTTGTTTTATCACCAATAATTGTTGGTAAATACCGAGGGTCACCCTCTACCATGCTCATCAACATAGCGATCCCCGAAGCCGCTTGAATCGAGTCGTCAAGCGCCCCACGATCGCCATATGGGCCTTTCTTGCTAAACCCATAGGTCGCGCAATAGATAACATTTTCATTCACCGCCCGAATGGCGTCATACGATAAGCCGAGCTTTTGCATGGCCTGCGGTCTAAAATTATGCACCAAGACATCAGCCGTTGCCGCTAACTTCAAGGCTGCCGCCTGGCCTGCGGGATCTTTCAGATCCAGAACCACGCTACGTTTGTTGCGATTGCAGGTCAGGAAAAGCGCAGCCATGTCCTTATTGCTGTGAACTGGGCCAAGATTACGATTAGTATCACCCTCGGGTGGTTCGACCTTAATCACATCGGCCCCCATGTCGCCCAACATCTGACAGGCATATGGCCCAAGCACGACGCTGGTAAATTCGACGACCCTTATCCCCTCAAGCGGACCGCTCATGCTCACCATCCTCCGCCGACGGTAAAATACCGCGGCTCTCTAAATTATAAATCCGAACCGTATTATCGCGTAAGAATTTGCGCATAACGTTAGGCTTCAGGCCGTGCTCGTGAATTTCTTCAACTGTCCGCTCAAACCGCAAGACAGGGAAGTCGGTCGCAAAAATCACCTTGTCCTGACCGTAGCTATTAATGTAGCGCCACACGCTTTCTGGCCAATATTTCGGGCTATGCGCGTCAGTACAAATATATACATTTTCGTGTTTCCACGACATCGCGATCATCTCTTCGTGCCATGGGATACCAACATGTGAGCCGATTAATTTAAGCTCTGGCAAATCGCAGGCAATATCGTCGAGATAAATCGGCCGACCAACCGAACGCGTCCTGTGTTCTTTGGCATAAATCAGAGACTGACCGACTTGCATTTGAATGGGAATATTGAGCTCAACGCACTTCGCATAGAACGGATAGTATTTGGCGTGGTTTGGCGGCAAATCATACCAATGAGGATAAAGATGCGCGCCAACAAACCCGAGCTCTTTGACAGCAATTTCTAATTCGCGTACGCCGGTCATGCCTTGATAAGGATCCAGTCCGACCAAACCCAAGAACCGATCGGGATATTTGGCAACAGCATCGGCGACCACTTGCGGCGGCATGTGGTAACAGCCTGGCAGGCCGACACGGCCTGCCTTGGCGGCGATCAAAAAACTATATTCGATGCCCGCGGCATCCATCGACTGAAGCATGCTCTCCAAGCTGATGCCCTGTGAGTCATGCTTGCCCTTCACCTTGCCGACGAAAAATTCATCCGTCCAGCCAGGGCGATGCCGCAACGCCTCTGGCGTCCAGATATTCACCACCGCGTCGATTGCTTTGAAGCCTTTTGACATCGCTTAAATTCCCAGTCCCATTAACGCCGCGCCACAGCCGATCATCGTAAAACCGGCAAACCCATAGACATGTCCCACCTGAACATGCGCCAGCTTGGCTGGCCCATAGCGGAGCGCATAATGGCTCAAGCGTAAGGCCATAAAAACGGCGGCCAACATTGTTGCGATTGTCGCAACGGCATAAATCAAAGCGATGATCACCGCCGACATTGGCCCACCCAGAGGCCCCGTAAACATCAAGGGGATTAGAGGTTCACAAGGCCCGATTAAAAAAATAGCGAACAAGGGGACGCTGCCGGCAACCCATTTCCGCGCCCGCGCGCGCAGCGCCGCTACGAGATACATGGCGCCCAAAGCGATAAGCGCAGAGGACGCAATCAGGCCGCGCTGCGCCTGCACCAGCTCAAGAT
>JAYODZ010000004.1:0-12280 GCA_038106515.1 Rhodobiaceae bacterium | reverse complement strand
TCAGGCCGAGCATGCCGAGCAGAAAAGAAGCTAAAACATGACCAAAACCAAGACCACACACAACAGCACTTATTTTTAAGCGAGACCATTTTTGTGCTCGAGCAATAGCCGCTGTCGGCAAATAGTGATCTGGGCCAATCAGCGTATGAATTATTGAGACATTGGCGATTGCTAACAAAAGCGTGACGATTTCGGACATTACTTCTCCCTCCTTGCAAAGCTTAAACGAGGGCCTAAAAGGCAAGCATTGAGATAAGTCAAAGCGCCGCCAATAGGCGGCGCGACGGGCTTCTTAATTATCATTGGGTCGCACCGAGTTTTCGTTGAACATATCTATGTCCATCGCCGGTCCATTGCTTTGTATCAGCGCTTTTTTACGGAAAAACCTTGTTAGGCCGGCAGGCCCCATACGGGAGCCGCCCATACCCGACAACTTAAATGAGTTTTTTTCGGCTTCATGCACAAAACCGGTAAGCGAGGCCTCATTAATGCTTATGCCGCCAGCATCAATTTGCTGCGCCACCGATATCGCGTGGTCAATATTTTCAGAAAACACCGCCGCACTTAGACCAAACTCAGTGTCATTGGCCAATGCAATAGCTTCTTCATCGGTATCGAAAGGAACAACAGGGAGTATCGGGCCAAACGTCTCGTCGCGCATCAAGCTCATATCAGCAGATACATTCACAATAACCGTCGGGCGACACCACGTCCCACCATCGCGCTCGATCACGCCGCCGCATAAAACGTCAGCCCCCTTAGATCGCGCATCTTCGAGCTGGCTCTCAATAATGTCTCCCTGTCGACCCAAAATAAGAGGCCCGATATGGCCGTCATGGACGTCGTCTTTATTGAGCCGGACCTTCTCGGCGCCCGCGACTAATTTCTTTACAAAGTCATCATAGAGCGGCCGTGCAACATAAATCCGCTCAATTGACTGACAGGCCTGCCCTGTATTCAAGATCGAGGCCCGCAACAAAGATGTCGCTGCGCGATCCAAATCAGCATCTTCCAACACCAAAGCTGGATCGTTCCCGCCGAGTTCGAGAAAGGCTGGAATAAAATTTCGAGCCGCCCGTTCGGCGACGAGGCGCCCCGTCTTTACACTTCCCGTAAAACAAATCGCGTCGACGTGGTCGACCAAGGTCGCACCCGTTTCACCGTCACCATCAATAATATCAAAGACCGAGGATAGCCCCTCAGTTTTGGCGATCGCCTGCCGCACATGCTCGGCAAAGCGTGGCGTGATTTCCGATGGCTTTATAATAACACCGCAACCGGCCATCAGCGCTGGAATGGCATCTATCATGGAGAGCGTAAATGGAAAATTCCAAGGGCTGATAACCCCTACAAGTCCATAGGCTACGAGCTGATGTCGATAGGCAATGTTGGGAACAGCCGCGGCGATGGGAGCTTGCGGCACATCGAAAACGGCGCGGGCCGCTACCTCCGCACGATTGATCATATTGACAAGGCCATCGACTTCACTCGCAGAGATAAGATAACGGCCCGTATCGCGGGTCAAAGCATCCAAGGTTTGGCTTCGAATAGCAGCAATTTGCGTCGCAAATTCTTTTAATAGGCTGGCGCGCTCAGTGAGCGTTTTTTGTCCCCACACGCGCTGATTGGATTTGATTTGACTAGCCCGCGCAGCTATATGCTCAGGCGACGGCGCCGTTATTTGGAAATCGACGCGCCCTGTTCTCGGATTAACAACATCAATCTGCCGCATGATCGTCCCTAAAAACGCCCCGACACCAATCGAACAGACACGACAGAATTTCCCGCCCGCAAATGCTTGGCTTCGGCATATTCTGGGGAATTCCAGAAAGCGAGCGCCGCCTCGACAGAAGGCCATTTTGAAATGACCAAGCGCCGCTCATCTGGCCAGTCACCCTCGAGTAAAATATTTTGCTCTGGCGCCATGACCATATATTCGCCGCCAAAATCTGCGACTAACTTGGAGGCAACCGCGGAATAAGCACGAAAGCCATCGATATCTGATATCTGTGCTGTAATGACCATATAAGCCGACATTTTTTCTCCCTCGCTAAAAGGCTAGAGGAAGCCGAGGGGAGCGGCTTTGCGATAAATCAAATTCATGTTACCAGTCTTCAAGGGTGCCCCCTAGCATTAAACTGGAACAGCTCGTGAAATAAAGACTGACATGAACCAAGACCTCCCCATTCCTCTTTATCATCAGATCTACATTATCCTGCGCGACAAGATCGTCAACGGCGTCTATGCCCATGGGTCACGCTGTCCGTCAGAAAATGCCATCGTCAAGGAATTTGATGTATCCCGTATCACGGCGCGGCGGGCGCTTAATAATTTGGCCGATGAGGGTCTCGTTCGCCGAAAACGCGGGGTTGGCACCATCGTGACATATAAAGCGCGCCAAGGCCCAAATGCTGCCGGGATGGATGGCTTGCTCGAAACCATGCAAACCATTGTCCGCGAAACTCGTGTCGAATTGCTCGACGCGGACATCGTGCCCGCAGATTATACGGTTGCGCAGCAACTAGCGATAAACGCGGGGGAGAATGTGCGCCGGATTGAGCGTGTCAGATCGAAAGACAAGGATGCCTTTTCGCATGTCGTGGCCTTCGTTCCAATGTCGACGGAGATCCCTATGACTCGGGCGGCACTGACCAAAGGCCCATTACTTGGCTTGATCGAAAATAGCGGCGCCCGTATTTCCCGCGCGCAGCAGACCATCACAGCGACACTCGCCGATGCTCGGCTGGCCCGTTTGCTAAGAACCAGTGCTGGCGCGCCCTTGATTAGCGTTTCGAGGACGGTTTTCGACACAAATGAAAGGCCGGTTCTTTACCTGCGAATTATGTATCGCGCCGACCGGCACCAGATCCGTGAAAATCTCACGCGCGAGAACAGCTCTGAGCAAACTAAATTCTGGAAAACATTTAACTAAGGTAACGACCAATAGCTCCTATCAGAGCTTTCCTGCGCGCTGAAAGAGTGTGCGCCTCATAAAGATGTGAGGCGCCCGTCAACGTCACATCGACACCCGTATGGCGCAAAACCCAATCTGGCAAAATATATATGTCGGGGCGCACCGCTGTTTTAAGCGACTGCGTATAAACTTCTGATATTTCAGGCGCCGTCATCATGAGCGCGCGAAATAGTTGAAAGATGTGCTCTGGGCAAATGCCATCATTTATGGGGATAATATTTTCCCTACGCTCGTGAAACCATGGCCAAAAAAGCTGGCGCGCCCGCGAGATACGCCACGCCTCGAGCAAATGTCCACCGTAATCAGTTTCTTGAAGCTGTGGCGCGTAGAGCCTCTCGAGATCTTGGCGGGTGGCCGCGCTGGCTGGGATAGCATCACATGCAATATGGGGGCAGCCATAAGTCGCCGCTAGTTCTGCGGCTACGGCCTGACTATCCCCATAGCTCAGCACGAGCTGCGGTCTAGCCGGCCAATCAACCCCAAGCAACGCCTGGCGAAGTGCATCCAACGACAAAGCGGCGTTTATTTGACTGAGGCCGTGCCCAGGCAAATCCGGCGCTAAAACGCCAAAACCTGCATCCCTAAGGCTCTGCAAGTCTCGCAGGTGGATGGCGGCATTCTGCCAATAATCATGCAAAACCAAAACCGGCGGTCCGCTAGCCGCAAAATAATGCACACCGTTAGCGCTATATGTTTCACGTAAGTCATCCGTCAGAGTAGCCGGGGACACAGGCGGGGCATCGGGAAGCGATAGTTTGGCGGCCCGAAACATGTCCAAGGCCTGATCAAGTAGCGCCTCCTTTGATGACGACCTGATCACGAGACAACTACTAGGAACGTCCGGCAAACGATCAAGATGCGTAAATAATGGATCCGGCGGCGCCGCCATGATCCGCACCTCGGTCGCCAACTCAGACAACTTCGCAGCCTTATCGAAAGCAAAGGCGGCACGATAAGAATGGCGATAATAATCGCCGGCACTGACAATATCATAAATTTGGGCGTTCAGCTTTGAAACATCCGACATGTCGTAAATCATGCGATGGTCGTTGTCTGTTTTGTACCACGGAAAGAATACCACCTGCTCGCGATGGCGCGCCCACATCCAAGCAAGAAAGGCGCCGGACCATTCAGGCGTAAAAGGCGGCAGGTAATTCTGCAAAAAATCCTGCCGCTCAGAATCGAGCAAAACGGCAAAGCCATCGAGAACCGCTAAGGCGATGCGCTGAGGATTTTGTAAGGCCATTGCCATCGCGATTGCAGAGCCAGTGTGACAGCCATAAACCAAACAACGCTCAATACCGAGCGCATCTAATAGTTCGAAACTGGCTGCCGCAAAATCATCCATGTCGGGCCAAACGTCGAACCCGTCCCAAAGCGGCGCCGAGAAGCCATTGCCTGGTGTATCTGGGGCGATAATTGTGAAGTGCTCGGCCCATATTTTGATCAAAGATTCATATTCGGCTGACGATCTTGGCGACTGGTGCAACATCAGCAGTGGTGGGCCAGCACCCATGCGCCGATAATGAACCTTCCTGTGTCCGCAATATACAAAATGGCGAGAAATTTGGCGCATTAGCAATCCGGCACTTCTAAAATGCCATCATTGATAAGCCCATTGATCGTCGCAAAGTCAAAGCCAAGGCTTTCCAAAATTTCTTGTCCATGCTCACCAACCGCGGGAACGTCGAGGCGCATGCCAAGCCGATGGCCCGACATTTCGATTGGCAGTGCTGGTAAATGGGTCGGCACGCCATTGTTCATCGTCAACGGCACTAGTCCTTCCGACTCGAGAAGATGGGGGTCCTCGAACAGGTCTTCGGGTTTGCGGATCGGTGCGAAAGGCAAGCCGATCTGATCAAGTTTCGCCGCCAAGCTTGATAAACTATAATCAGCAAACAAAGCGCGCAACCGCGGCATAATGATGTCACGCCGTTCAACGCGTTGATTGTTTCGAACAAAGTCGGGGGCGTCGCGCCAATCGGTTAAATCAAACGCTGAACAAAAGCTTTGCCATTGCCCGTCAGAGACGATGCCAATGAAAATTTTATCCTCATTCGCCAAAGAAAAAATATCATACACCGACCACGCCGAAATACGCGCGGGCATGGGGTTGGCGGGAACACCGGTGACAGCATATTGCGCCATGTGTTGACCCACTAAAAACACGCTAGATTCATAAAGCCCGCAGGTTACAGGCTGTCCGCGCCCCGTCTGCGCCCTCTCGATAATAGCAGAGAGGATACCAATAACGCCGAACGCACCGCCCAAAACATCAACCACAGAGGCTCCGGCGCGCAGTGGCTGGCCGGGGGGGCCGGTCATATAAGCAAGCCCCGTCATCATTTGCGCAACTTCGTCCAATGCCGTTCGGTCTTCATAAGGCCCAGGTAAAAACCCCTTTTCGGAACAATAAATCAAGCGCGGGTTTTCCTTACGCAGTGTGTCATAGTCGAGACCCAATTTGGCCATAGCGCCAGATCTAAAATTTTCGATTAAAATATCTGCATCGGCACATAACCGCTGCGCCAGTTCCAGTCCCGCTTTTTGTTTTAAATCGATAGCAATAGATTTTTTATTTCGATTATACATCGGAAAATAGCCAGCTCCCGAGCCTTTCAAGACCCTGGTCTTGTCGCCGCCAAGGGGCTCAATTTTAATTACATCCGCGCCTAAATCCGCTAAGATCAATCCCGCCGCTGGCCCCATCACCATGTGCGAAAACTCTACAACGCGTAGCCCTTTAAGAGGCTCAGATTTGACGTCGGTCCCCATTTTCCCCTCTCTTAAAAGTATTCTTGTGAAGCCTAGCCAATGCCGAGCCGAATTGTTATAAAGACATAACATTTAAATTTACTGGGTTCAATCTTAATGCCGAAACAAAAAATTACGCTCAGCGAAGTTGGGCCAAGAGACGGCTTACAAAGTATCGACCGTTTCATGCCGCTCGCGGATAAGCAAGCATGGGTGGCAGCTGAAGCTGCGGCCGGCGTAAGCGAGATCGAGGTTGGCGCCTTTGTATCTCCTCGCGTCATCCCGCAAATGGCGGAGACGGCACAAATGGTAGCTTTCGCACATACGGTGCCGAATCTCACCATAGCCGTTTTGGTTCCCAATCTAAAAGGAGCGCAAGCGGCCCTTGCGGCAGGGGCGCATAAATTGGGGCTCCCTCTGTCTGCGAGCGAGGAACACAGCCGTCGCAATGTAAACCGAAGCCATGCCCAAATGATCGAAGAAATTAAAGCGATCGCCGAAACAATTAAATCGCTACCTGATACGACACGCCCAAGCTTTGATGTCAGCATATCGACGGCCTTTGGGTGTAGCATCTCGGGTCCTGTCGCTGAGGCCGTGGTTATTGATCTGGCAGTCCAGTGCATCGAAGCAGGAGCCGATGAAATTTGCCTGTCCGACACGACAGGATCGGCTCATCCAGCGGCCGTTCGCCGCCTGATACGGGCTGTGGGCCAGGAAATAGGCGGCCAACGCCTGACGGCACTGCATCTTCACAATACGCGTGGTCTTGGCCTCGCAAATGCTTTAGCCGGCATTGACGAAGGCATTACAACGCTCGATGCCTCGCTCGGCGGCTTGGGCGGCTGCCCAGCAGCGCCGGGCGCGAGCGGCAATATTGTAACTGAGGATCTCGCCTTTATGCTGGACGCAATGGGGTTTGAAACGGGAATCGACCTTGACCGCCTCGTCGCCGTCCGCGACATTTTACATAAAGCTTTACCAGGAGAGCCCTTATATGGTTTTGTGCCAGATGCTGGTTTGCCAGAAGGATATAAATCATGCCCGTAAGTTTAGAGAATAGGAAAATGTTTGTTGCCGCCTATTGCGTCGATGCGCAAGGCGAAAGCGCCGCCAAAGCACGCGAAACTCATTTGGAGGGCCACCTTGCTTATGTCGCCGGCCTGGTAGATCATCTTTTAATCGCCGGCCCCTTATTTGGAGATGATGGACAGACCGTTATTGGCTCTCTTTTGGTCTACAAAACTGACGCTGTGTCGCAGGCGCGCGGCTGGCTGGAGAACGATCCTTATTACGCGGCAGGCATATGGTCGTCGACTTCTTTCCACCCGTTTCGCGGAGCGATAGGAGAGGCGGTCGGCGGCATTAGCTGGTAGGCGTAAGAGGGCGCTGGCGACTTACAAATCCGCTTCATATATCCAAGGTCGGTTGAGGCGGTCGGCATTACGCCAATCATCAATTAACTGCGATTGCTCCAGCGTCATCGCAATTTCGTCACGACCAGTAATCAAAATATCTTTGTCACGGGCATCGATGTCGAAGCCAATCGATAATCCGTTGGGCGCTGTAACCCGCTGATCGGCGAGCGAGACCATCAGCTTAGTGCCTGGGTGATGATTGAGTGCGGTGCTTAATTGTCGGTGCGCTTCGGCGCCTAGCACCAGCGGCGCAATATCATTGCGGATACAATTCGCATAAAAGATTGATCCGAAAGAGCGGGCAAAGATAACCTTGATACCAAAATCAACGAGCGCCCAAACGGCAAATTCTCGACTAGATCCACACCCAAAATTTTCGCCGCTGACAATAATAGACGCTTCATCAAATGGCTTTTGATTGAGAATGAAATTGGGATTCTTTAGCCGTTTGTCCTCATCAAGGTATCTCCATGCCGCAAATAGGCTCGATGCCAGTCCGACGCGCGAGGCTTGGGTCAGTTCGCGCGAAGGCATAATTGCATCTGTATCGATGTTATCGCGTTCCAAATGCGCCGCGACGGAGATAATGGTTTCGGGAAAGCGCATCTAAGTCTCCTCCCTTGGATCACTAATGCACCCGTGTATTGCCGCCAGAGCGACCATTTCTGGACTCGCCAGATGGGTTCGAACGGCGGGGCCTTGGCGCCCCTCAAAATTGCGATTGGTGGAGCTGATCACCCGACTGCCTTCTGGAAAGGTTAACCCGCCAGCAAAAAAGCAAAGTCCGCATCCCGCCTCGCCCCAGCTAAAACCGGCCGCCTTAAAAATCTGATCAATACCTTCCGCCTCGGCAGCGCGTCTGACAGCCGTCGAACCGGGCACACAAATGGCTCGCACCGAGGCTGCAACTTTCCGCCCTTTTAATATGGCGGCGGCGCGCCGCAAGTCGCCTAACCGGCCGTTGGTGCAAGAGCCAATAAACGCGCCGTCGATTTTCAACCCGAGCAATTGCGCATTAACATCTAAGTCCATATAGGCTTGTGCGACAGGGCGCGCATCGCGCGGGATCCGCCCATCGATTGCGATAGCTTCGGCAGGTGTCGTGCCCCAACTTACCATTGGCGATAGAGTTGAAACGTCAAACTCAATGCCACGATCAAAATGAGCCGCGGCGTCACTATATAACGTTTTCCAACTCTGCGAAGCTCTGGACCAACAGGCCTGAGACGGCGCGAATTGGGTTCCTTTGAGCCACGTTATCGTTTTGTCATCAGGTGCAATCAAAGCGGTAAAGGCGCCAAATTCAACTGCCATATTGCATAACGTCATACGCTGTTCCATATCGAGCGCATCGACGGCGTCACCGCAAAACTCGATGGCAAACCCCTGACCTCCATCGACGCCATACTGCGCGATCAGAGCCAGCATGAAGTCTTTCGCGGTCACGGCTTCGGGCCAACGTCCTGATAAGTGGATCCGCATCTGCGGCGGTTTCTTTAGGCGGAGACATTGGGTAGCAAGTACATGCTCGGCCTCCGACGATCCTATGCCGATGGCCAAAGCCCCAAACGCACCTTGCGTACAGGTATGACTATCGGTACAGGCGACCGAGACACCTGGTTGCACCAGCCCCAATTCGGGGGAAATAACATGGGTAATGCCCTGCGCGGGGTCATCGGCATCTATTAGGTTAACCCCCGCCAACTCTGCCTCTCGACGCAATGTCGTGATAAACGCTAGCCCACCTGGTGCCCGAGCGCCCTGCGGGCGACCTTCTTGCGTATCGACAATGTGATCAACGATACAAAACACCGATCGCGGATGACGAATGTTTCGTCCCTTAGCGCGCAACCCTTGCAACGCGAAGCCTCCAGTGCGCTCATGCAGAAACAGGCGGTCGACAAGGATCAGGTCGGCAGCATTTTGATCGCTAGATAACTGGTGCGCTGTCCATAATTTATCAAATAAAGTTTGCGCCATGCTCCCGATCTTGAGACAAAGTTACGTTCACCTAGTATGTAGAAGTTGTTATATAGTTATGTCAATTGGCGTTTTGCTAAACTATTTTCCCAGGTGATGTTTTCGCCAGAAATCGCAAAAGCGATATAAACGCGACAGCTGTTAAAGTAACATAAAAAGCCGCGAGCGCTTGAAAATTAGGCGACAGGCTCATCAGCCACCCGCCTAAGGCCGGCCCAAAGGCAACCCCGATCAACCCCCCAGCCGCATTTACGGACAACAGCCTTCCTATCTTGTCATGGCGCGCTATGGCCCCAACGATAAAAGGGTCGTTAAAATTCTGGACAAAACGGAAGATAAAAAACCCACAGATGAAAATCAGAAAGACATCTGTCTGCGCCATGACGAAACCTGCGACGGCAATTGTAATAGCGCAAACTTTAATGATCGTGAGGTTATGGGAAGCAAGCCGCGCCAATGATGTCGCCGCAAACGCGCCTAACACGCCCATGACTGTGCCCATCGCCAAAATATAGCCGGTTTGCTGCATATCAAAACCATGGCGCAAACCGAGCCGCTCCGTAAAAGCCCATAACGCCGAAGAGGCCGCACTAAAGCCAACGGCAAAAAACAGCAGCAAAGCGTCTTCCGCCGAAAACCTGTTAAGGCTAAGGCGAACCGGACTTTCGCTTTCATCTGGCTGGCCAAACTTAACTGGCAAATCAAATCCGGGTACAGAGAAAAAAAGACCAGCAAGAGCAGCCGTGATGAGGGCGAGAAGCCCGTATATACCCTGCACGCCGTAAAGCCCTAAGACGAGGGGAACTAGCAGCAGTAGCCCGCCGCCATAAAGCGCGATTAGGATAATAATAAAACCGGTAAGCCTCTCGGGCTCGGCAACCTGAGCAATAATACGGGCCAATAGCCCGACAAAAATACCAGCGCCAAGCCCAGTCGAAGCGCGGCATAGTAAAAGCATCGAGACACCCATGTCGGCCATTGACGCAGCCTGCCAAACCGCCAACCAAAGGCCGCTTCCGATAGCCAGCCAGCGAGGCGCTACACGGCTCAAACCGATCGCAAAGAGCGCCGCCCCGAGGGCCATGCCCAATAATTCCGCCGAGCCGAGCAGGCCTGCGACCTGGCTATCCAAACCGAGTGTTTCAATCAAAGCGCCGGTCGTCAGTGGCAAAATTGATAACGCTTGATAGCCGAGTATGCAGGTGATCACGGCCGGCACGACCACGGCGCGAAGCGGCTTTAATGTGGTAGAATTCTCGGTCACTTGATGGCGGCTGGCTGCTGCTTCTGCCAAACAGCTAAAATATCACTGATCGGAGCCATCCAAACTCCGTCAAGACCCGCCAAACTCTGCAGAACACGCTCAAAATAGTTGATGCGGTGAGGCTGTCCGAGCATCCAAGGGTGAACCGACAGGCCCAAAATACGGCCTCCTTGCACTTCGCTCTCGCGCAATAAGAAAGTTGCGGCGTCCGTGATTTGGTCGAGATAAGAGCTTTCACTATGTAAATTGGACATCAAAATAAATTGATCCTCGAGTTCCGTCGGGAGCGGCGCGGCAATGAGTGAAGCTCCATCGGTCTTGAAGTGATACGGCATATCGTCATTCACCCAATCGGCAAAATACTCAACTCCATGCGCCGCCAGCAAGCTTGGCGTTGCAGGGCTTTCAAGGCGTGCTGGCGACAGCCAGCCCTTAATGTCGCGCCCGAAGCAAGCGCGCAATGTTTCCAAACAATGCGATATTTTGCCGGCCTCATCCTCCATAGCCTCATGGTGCAAGCTGTCCATATTTACACCATGGCCCCAAATTTCCGCGCCGCGATCGCGCAACATCGCCATTAAATACGGTGCCCGATCACATAGGTCAGCATTTATAGCAAAGCTGGCCGGCGCCCTAAACTTATCAAGGGCCTCAAGAATGCGGTAAACGCCGACCCGATTGCCATAGTCGCGCAGAGAAAAATGGCGCAAATCTGGATAGGGCATAGTCATCCCCCCAGGGGGCGGCACCGGCTTGCCCGTCTGATTAAGAGGGAAAAATTGCAATGAGACATTGATCCAAACTGCGAGCCGCTTGCCATTCGGCCAAACAACAGGCGATCGATCAATTAATTGCGACCAGTCGTAAAAATCATGATCCATGCCATAGCGGCGCCGGTCATAAATCAGATAGCTATCATCGACGCTCATGCCGCGCCCCCTTTGGCGGCAATATCTGCCAAGGCAATTTCATAATAATTCGCCAGAAAATATTGCGCAATTTCGCGCCCCGTCGTCAGCCAGACATTTTCATGCCCCGTTATATAATCGAGCGCTTCCTCAAATGCCCGCAGGCGATGCGGGCAACTGACTTGATAATTATGCGTCGGAATGCACATCACTGTTCCCGATTGCGCGCCTTCAACATAAAGGCGGTCAAAATTTTCCTTTATCATCTGACCGTATCGCCGCGGCTCCACCCGATTGACGACATAGGCGATCGTGTCATTCATTTCTAGCGAATAAGGGATCGACACAAACGGATCACCAGAGCGCACATGTAACGGCGTGGGCTGGTCGTCGTGGAACAAATCACAAGTATATAGACCGCCCTCAGGCCCAAAAAGCTCTCGTCCCAACTCCGCGAAGAGATCAATCGTGACTTCCGAGTGCGAGAGGGCTGGCGCCAAATATCCAGCACAGGCCTGCCCCGTGTGATGATGGATGGTCTCCATCGATTGGCGGATCATATCGCGCTCTTGCACCTCGGTTAGGCCGTAAGTGTAACGCGTATTATAAATGCCATGGCTAAAAAACTCCCAATCGCGCTCCTTGCACGCGGCGATGATTTCGGGATGATGATCACATAAAGCGGTCGATAAAGAGATAGAACCGCGGATACCATATTTATCAAGCAACTTCATCTGCCGGTCATGCCCGACCCGATTGCCATAATCACGAATGCTATAGCCCGCGACAGCGGGGTAGGGCTGAGGCCACGCCTTACGGAACGGGTTGAGGGGCGGATCGAGCTCGTAAAACTCGATATTTGGCGCGACCCATAGAGCAACGCGGGCGCCATTGGGCCATTTTATCTGTGGTCGATTGTGATACGGCCAATCATCATAATATCCAGGATTGAACTGATTACGTGTAGAACTAGGATTTTTTC
>JAYODZ010000077.1:0-9213 GCA_038106515.1 Rhodobiaceae bacterium | reverse complement strand
CCATGCCCCTGTACGCAAAGCGGTGCAGCCGATTGCGGCGCCGCCGGCTTTGGCGATGTTCTCCGATCTTATTCGTGAGCGCACCGAGGAAGTGCTCGATAGCTTACCGGAAGGAGAAACCTTTAACTGGGTTGAAAAAGTATCGATTGAGCTAACGACACGTATGCTCGCGACTTTATTTGATTTTCCCTTTGAGGATCGTCATCTCCTGACTTTCTGGTCGGATATCATCACCGCGATGGAAGGCTCTGATCATTTTCCGGGCCACGAAAAACGTTTACAATATTTGCTCGAGTGCCTCGAATATTTCACCCGCTTGCGTGAACAGCGCGCCAACGGCGCACCGAGAATGGATCTAATTTCGATGTTGGCGCGTGACGTTAACACCAAGAATATGGATCCCTATCATTTTCTCGGCAATGTCGCTCTGTTGATTGTTGGCGGCAATGACACCACCCGCAATACCATGTCGGCGAGCATTTGTGCGCTCAACCAGTTCCCCGATGAATATGCGCGCTTGCGCCAAGATCCATCGCTGATTGACGCCATGGTGTCCGAAGTAATCCGCTGGCAGACGCCTTTGTCGCATATGCGGCGGACGGCGCTTGAAGATGTCCAGCTGGGCGATAAGTTAATCCGCAAAGGCGATAAGGTGCTGATGTGGTATTATTCGGGTAATCACGATGAAGCGGTGTTCGACAACCCAAGGCAAATTCGTTTTGACCGCGAGAATAGCAAGAGCCATCTGTCCTTCGGTTTCGGTATCCACCGCTGCATGGGTTTGCGTGTTGCTGAGTTACAGATGCGGATTTTGTGGCAGCAAATTTTAGAAAAATTTGAGCAGATCGAACTGGTCGAGCCGCCGGTGCGCGTGAAGTCTAATTTTGTCAACGGTTATGCGACGGTGAATGTGCGGGTGACGCGCAAGTAAGCCTCTCGGATTAATCCTCGGAAGGATCGCTCTTTTCTTCAGCCGCCTCTTCGCCAGCGGTTTCGTTCAAGGCCGGGTTTTTAACCATATCGCCGCCCGCGCCGTCTTCCTTTGCCTTTGCTTTTGTCTTTGGCTTGGCAAGTGATTTAGTAGCTGACTCAGACGGCGGTGGCGCCTCATCGCTTGCCGCTGCGACAACATCCCCCCAGCCGATCTTCGCCGCTTGTTCGCGGACTTTATCCGCCTTGACGTCTTCAAAGGCGGTTTTGAAGGCGGCTAACTGATCGTCTTGCGCAGGTGCCTCGTCGCTCGCTTCTTGCTCTTTCAACCATTGCGACAGGCGATCAATGCGGGCGCGAATACTGGCTAATTTTTCTTCCGACGACACCTGGTCCTCCAAAACGCGCTAGGCGGTTAACTTGCGACGCGAGCGATAACAATAGCGCTGCACGCCGGCGGCGTCCATGATCCTACCGATTGCTCGCTATAGGTTTAACGACCGAGATAGCCATTATTTTATCGTTAAAATGAGCGCGGCGGCGCTGAAGAGAAAGTTGTAGAAGATTTTGGGTATTTTGGCGGAGAGGGTGGTGCCCAGGAGAAGACTCGAACTTCCACACCCTTGCGAGTACTAGCACCTGAAGCTAGCGCGTCTACCAATTCCGCCACCTGGGCATAGAGGCGAGATCTAAGACCCGTGCTGATAAAAGTCAATAATAAGTTTCTGCCGCATCGCGCCGCTTCGGGCTTGATTTGCGCCGCGAGGGATGCGATTTAAAGCAGGCCTGATAAACGACATTGACGACGTGTGAGGAGACGATAATGCGCCTTGATCCCAATAATCGCGTGACCATATTTGGTGGCTCAGGTTTTGTTGGCCGCCATCTTGTCCGCGCGCTCGCCAAAACGGGTGTGAAAATTCGTGTCGCCGTGCGTCGCCCAAATGAGGCACTGTTCCTGAAAACCGCTGGCCGCGTCGGACAAATCGAAATTGTGCAAGCCAATATTCGCGATGAGCAAAGTTGCCGCCGGGCGCTTAGCGACAGCGATGCCGTCGTCAATGCAGTTGGAATTTTATACGAAACGGGGGCGCAGAAATTCGTTACCGTGCAAGCCGCTGGGGCAGCGCGCCTGGCGCAATTGGCAAAAAAAGCCGGCATTAAGACTTTTGTCCATATTTCGGCGCTCGGCGCTGACGCCAACAGCGCGTCGCTTTACGCGCGCAGCAAAGCTGCCGGCGAGGAAGCGGTCCGCCAAGCGATCCCGAAAGCAATTATTTTGCGGCCCTCACTGGTCATCGGCCCCGAGGACGATTTTTTCAACCGCTTCGCCACTATGGCGATGCTGGCGCCGGCCCTGCCCTTGATCGGCGGTGGTCTGACGCGGTACCAGCCGGTGACGGTGTTTGATCTCGCTGACTGTGTTGTTGCCGCGCTGTCGCAAGCTACGCCAAAGGGCGGGACATACGATATTGGCGGTGGGCAAATCTACAGCTTTAAAGATTTAATGAATGTGCTGCTTGCTGAAATTGGCCGAAAGCGCTTGTTGCTTCCGATCCCATTTTTTGCCGCGCGCGTCATCGGTGCCGTTGCCCAGCTTATGCCCAAACCGCTCGTGACGCTCGATCAAGTGCGTCTATTGGAAAAAGACAATGTGGTGATCGGCGAAGATGGCTTGCATGCTTTTGGTATTGTGCCGCAGCCGATTGAATCCGTTCTGCCACCTTATCTCGGGCGCTATCGGCGCCATTAAACTTTACAGGGTGAGTAAAATAATCGCGCCAAGGGCGATGCGGTAGACGACAAAGGGCGTGTAGCTGAACCTTGCCGTCAGTTTTAAAAATCCGTGTATCGTTAAGAATGCTACCACGGCCGACAGCGCCGCGCCGATCAACGCTGCACTGAACATCTCCGTGTTTGGTGCCCGATAAAGATCGACCAAGCCCGCCAGCGCGAACAGCGTGATCACGGGCATGGCCAACAGCATTGAAAAACGCGCTGCATCAGCGCGGTCTAAACCACAGGCGCGCCCAGCGGTCATGGTAACGCCCGATCGGCTAGCGCCGGGGATTAAGGCACAAACTTGCGCTAACCCGATGAGAAGTGCGGCTTTTAGTGTTAATTCGTCAATTGCGAGCTGCGCCGTCATGCGGTCGGCGAGGTAGAGTGGAATGGCGAAACCAATGCTCGACAGCGCGATGACTTGTGGTGTTCGCAAGACATCGGCATAGCCGCTTAACACTAAAAGTCCTCCAGCAATAATAACGGGTAGTGTGGCGATGGTGATCATCATCGCCAGCGCCGCGTCAGCAGAGTTTTTCCGCTGCAGGAGGTCAAGTAGTCCGCCGAGCATCCGCCAGAGGTCTTTATGAAAATACGCCATAACGGCGAGTAATGTGCCGCCATGCAGAGCAACATCAACCAAAACGCCTTGATCGGGCATGTCGATAATGCTGTGCACTAAGGCCAGATGGCCCGACGAACTTACCGGTAAAAACTCGGTCAGCCCCTGAATGAGGGCGAGGACTGTCACATAAATCAGGCTCATGCCGGCACAGTAAGATGATTGCAATGCTCGCGCAAATGCTTCTTGCGCCGACCATCGACGCCGCCTATTTTGACGTCATGGCCAGTTTGTTACACCAGGTTTTTTGTCCATTCTCCCGAAAAATCCGTCTTGTCCTCGCGTATAAAAAAATCGTCGCAGAGTTGGTCGATGAACGACCGTGGGAGCGCCGCCTTGATTTTCTGATGTTGAACCCCTCGGGCGAAGTGCCGGTGTGGCTCGATGATCACGGCATCATCGCCGGCCATTATCCGATAGCGGAGTGGCTCGAAGAACAAGGCCAGGGCTTATTGCCGACCGAGCCTTATGCACGCGCCGAAACCCGTCGCTTAGTGGCCTGGTTTGATGAAAAATTTTATACCGAGGTCGGCAAGCTCATTACCTATGAGAAGATCAATCGCCGTTTTATGAATGCGGGTTCGGGAGGCGGCGGCCCCGATATCGAAACTGTGCGGGCGGGGCTTCATAACTTGTCACTGCATATGAGCTATATTGAGTTTTTGCTAGAGCGTCGCGATTGGCTGGCTGGCGGTGAGATGACGCTCGCTGATCTTACGGCGGCAGCGCATTTATCCTGCCTCGATTATACGGGCGACATTGCTTGGCGAAATTGGCAAGCGGCAAAAGAGTGGTATGTTCGCCTGAAGTCGCGCCCGAGCTTCCGCCCGCTTTTGGCCGATCACGTCGCCGGTATTCGCCCGCCGCGACATTATGTGGATCTCGATTTTTGACGGATGGTGATGACGCACGAGCCGACCGATCTTAAGAAAAAGCTGGTAGATCAGGCGCGCGCGATTGGCTTTGCCGATATTGGCTTTACCCGCCCAAGCGCAATCCCGCAAGCCAGCGCACGGCTGCAAGCTTTTCTCGAAGCTGGTTTCCATGGCGATATGGACTGGATGGCGCGGCCCATGCGCTTCGACCCGCAGGCCATATGGGACGAGGCGCGCTCGGTGATTATGCTGACGTTCAATTATGGCCCAGCCCATGACCCCCGCGAAATTCTCGCTACACCCGAAAAGGCAGCGATTTCGGTTTATGCGCAAGGCCATGATTATCACGACATCATTAAGAAAAAATTGAAACAGTTGGCGCGCTGGCTGATTGCCGAAGCTGGGGGCGAGGTTAAGGTGTTTGTCGACACGGCGCCGCTGATGGAAAAGCCACTGGCGCAAGCAGCGGGGCTCGGCTGGCAGGGCAAGCACACCAATATGGTTTCGCGCCAACACGGTTCTTGGACATTTTTGGGCAGTATTTTTACAACGCTCGACTTGGACGAAGATCCGCCAAGTAGCGACCATTGTGGTCAATGCGCGGCTTGTCTAGAGGTCTGTCCGACCGACGCTTTTCCAACGCCTTATCAGCTCGATGCGCGTAAATGCATCTCTTACCTGACGATTGAACATAAAGGCCATATTGATACTGCTTTGCGACCCCTTATAGGCAATCGCATTTATGGTTGTGACGATTGCCTCGCCGTCTGCCCGTGGAATAAATTTGCGCAAAACGCGGCGGAGATAAAATTGCAAGCTCGTCCCGCTTTGCAGGCGCCCGATTTAACGGCTTTGGCGGGCATGGAGGATACTGCGTTTCGCGAGATGTTTCGGGCTTCGCCAATCAAACGCATCGGGCATGTGCGTTTTCTACGCAATATTCTGATTGCGCTTGGCAATCTCGGAGCGAAAGCGGAAGATGATCAGATCAGTGCTGTCGCGGCGCGGCTCGATCATGCCGATCCGCTGGTGCGCGCTATGGCAGTTTGGGCTTTGTGGCAAATAGCGCCGCAGACGGCGCGGGCGCAAAGTGCGGCAGCGTTGGCGAAAGAGACCGATGCACAAGTGCGCTCCGAGTGGGCGCAAGGAGGCGGCAATGGCTAAGGCTGAACAAGGCCATCTTTTTTGCGGCGGGTTGGGCTATTGCGCGACCGCTTTGCACCATCATTGTGCAGAACGCGGCTGGCGCAGTAGCGCCAGCCTGCGCGATCCTGCGCGCGCCGCGGGGCTTCGCGAAATCGGAGTGATACCGATCACCCTCGCAGATGAAACGATACCTGCCGATGTCACGCATATTTTGCTTTCGGCACCGCCGCTCGAAGATGGCACCGACCCCTTAATGTCGAGCGTTGCACAGATGCTCGAAGTCGGAACAAGTCAAGTGCGGTGGATTGGTTATCTATCGACCACGGGGGTGTATGGCGATCGCGGCGGCGATTGGGTTGATGAAGATACACCGCCCCATCCAACGAGCGACCGTGGGGCGCGGCGGCTCAGCGCTGAGACGGCGTGGCAGGCACTTGGCGAGGCGACGGGGGTTGCGGTTCATATTTTTCGCCTGCCAGGTATTTATGGCCCGGGGCGCAGTGCGCTTGATAGCTTGCGCGATGGTACGGCGCGGCGGATCGAGAAACCGGGGCAAGTTTTCTCCCGCATTCACCGAGATGATATCGTCCAGAGCCTCTATGCTTCGATGGTGCAGCCGCGTGCCGGGCGGATTTATAATATTTGTGACGATGAACCAGCGCCTCCGCATGAGGTGATTAGTTTCGCGGCCGAGCTGCTTGGGGTGACGCCCCCGCCGCTGATTGCTTTTGAGCAAGCGGATTTATCGCCGATGGCGCGCAGTTTTTACGCCGAAAATAAGCGGGTCTCAAACCAGCGGATGAAAGAGGAATTAGGTGTGGTGTTGCGCTATCCAAGCTATCGTGACGGCTTGCGCGCCTGCCTTGAAGCGTAAGGATCAAGGCGTGACAAGCTGATCTTTAAGGCGGTCGAGCATGAATGAGAGCGCGTCTATTTCGCTAGCGCTCGATAGCCGATGGTCTCCAGATTTAAAAAACTGCAGCTCAATATCGCCGCTGGTGCAGTTTGCGGCAAATTCTTGCGATAGCTGCCACGGTACGGCGTCATCTTGTTGGCCGTGAAGAATGCGTATTGGAATGGATAGCGGGATCGCGGCCTGCAAGATGCAATGTGATTTGCCGTCCTCCAGTAATTGTGCGGTGATTGGATAACCCTCGTCGTCATATTCGGATGCACGCTGGATAAAGCCCTCGCGGGCCAAGGTTGCCAGGTCATCAGCCGATAAAGCGGCGCGCATCAAGCGCTCGGTCATATCAAAAGCTGGTGCGATGAGAACCAAAGCGGCAATGCGATCGGGGCGGTCGAGTGCGGCGAGTGTTGCCATAAAGCCACCAAAGCTTGAGCCGATGAGGATTTGTGGACCCTCTGTCAGGCGGTCAATAATGGTTGTGACTTCTTCGCGCCAGCCACTGATTGTACCGGCACGAAAGTCGCCGCTGGATTGGCCATGACCAAAATAATCGAACCGCAAACAGGCGTGCCCATGGCGTATTGCCCAATCCGCTACTGCTTCAGCTTTTGTTCCCGTGAGGTCGGACTTGAAACCCGGCAAAAAGACCAGCCCTGGCGATTGCCCTTTACTTTGCACATAAGCAAGTTTTTGAGCGCCGTAATGGCTGTTTTCATAGTTGAAAAACGCAGTCACGTGTATTTTCTCCGCCCTAGAGGTTTGTCGGTCAGCGCCTAGTGTTTGGTGCAAATTGGCGTATAAACGTCATAGTAAAATAGTTTAACAAAGCGGTCAGGAAAGGAAAGCGTAGGTGGTGGGTAAGATAAAGGCCGATCCTGATTGTGCGGGACTGACCGTCTTGCAGGTTATTCCTGAGCTAAATGGCGGCGGCGCTGAAACCACGACACTCGAGATCGCTTCGGCGCTCAATGCCGCGGGCGCGCGAGCCTTGATCGCCAGCCAAGGCGGTCGGCTGGAGCCACGCCTTGCAGAGGTTGGGGCTGAAATTATAAAATTACCAATGGCGTCCAAGAACCCTGCGACGATGTGGGCGAATAGCCGTAAACTTGCCGGTATTATTCGCGCCGAGGGTGTGGATCTGATCCATGCGCGATCGCGGGCGCCCGCATGGTCGAGCTTTTTTGCCGCTCGGCAAGCGCAGATCCCGTATCTCGCCACTTACCATGGCATGGTGCATGCGGCGCCAGCGGTGAAAGTTTTTTATAATTCGGTTCTGACGCGGGGCGCCGGGGTGATTGCTAATTCGCATTATACGGGCGCGCGTATCGCGCTTGTGCACGGCGTTGCCACTGATAAAATTCATATCATCCCACGTGGTTGCGATGTTGATCGCTTAAATCCGAAGCAGTGGAATAAAAAAGCGCGGTCAGCTTGTCGCGACGCTTGGGGCGTGTCGCAAAATGACTTTGTTATTCTATGTCCGGCACGCATTACCGAGATCAAAGGCCAACATATTTTAATTGCGGCGCTGGCCACCGTTTCTGCCAATAAAAAGCCCGTTTTGGTTTTGGCTGGCGGTGGGCAGGCAGGATCGGGCTACGGAGATCGGCTGGCGGCGCAGATTGCCGAGCTTGGGCTTGCAGGCCGCGTTGTTTTCGCCGGCCATGTCGAGAATATGCCGCTGGCTTATGCGGCAAGTGATTTGGCGGTGTTACCATCGATCCGCCCAGAGCCGTTTGGCCGTACTATTATTGAGGCGGGTGCTGCCGGCCTGCCTGTGATCGCCAGCGATGAGGGTGGCTTTCGCGAGACGGTGGTGACGGGCGATGCGGCGCATGCTACCGGCTGGCTAACACCCCCTGGCGATATAGCGGCTTTAGCGCGAGCGCTTGAGGAGAGCCTTCGCCTGCCAGCGCCGCAGCTTAAAAAAATGGGGCAAAATGGCATGCGCCATGTTGGGCAGAATTTTACACAGCAAAATATGTGTAACGCGACGCTAGCGGTTTACGCGCAAATTTTAGGCCGATGACCAGCCGCACGATTGTTGAACCGGGCGGTGTGTTATTACTTGGCGTTGGGGTGCCAGCCGAGGATCTGGCACGGCTCAGCGCGGCGGCTCATGCGTCGGCGCAATCCTTGACGGTTTTGATCAGCGCTGATCAGCAGGCAGATACATTTTTGGCAGACGAAATCTGGGTCATCGATCGGCTCGGGCCGCGGGGGTTTTTGGCGCTGATCCGACGCATTTCGTGGCGGCATTTTGAATTTGTTTTGGATGCAACAGATGGACGGCTGTGGTGGTTGAAATATCTAATTTGGCCTCGGCCACCTTATCATTCGGTTTCGTCCGACACGCATTTGGCTGTTGACTTACATAAATACTAGCCTAAACACTGGAAACATCCTTTAATGGACAGAAGTGCAATAGACATAGGAGACTAGCTATAGTTCGTAGACCAACAACAGCGGCCCCGACACGGGATGGACCGCGTGTTAACAATCTCATTACCTCACCGCGCGTGCTTGTTATTGATGACGCCGGCGAGAAGCTTGGAATTCATGACATTGATACCGCAATCGGTTTGGCTGAGGAAAGAGGGCTTGATCTTGTCGAAGTTTCGCCCAACGCAGCGCCACCAGTTTGCAAAATTCTCGATTATGGCAAGCTGAAATATCAAGAACAGAAGAAAGCCAGCGAAGCGCGTAAGAAGCAAAAAACTGTGGACGTCAAAGAAATCAAGATGCGTCCGAATATTGATAAGCACGATTACGAAGTGAAAATGCGTAGCGTCGTCAAATTCATTACCGAAGGCGACAAAGTTAAAGTTACGCTTCGCTTTCGAGGTCGCGAAATGGCGCACCAAGAGCTGGGTTTGCAGCTTTTAAATCGTGTGCGCGACGATATGGAAGAAATTTCCAAGGTTGAGGCAATGCCAACCCTTGAAGGC
>JAYODZ010000003.1:19129-50799 GCA_038106515.1 Rhodobiaceae bacterium | reverse complement strand
TTTCGCAAGTGTTTCGAACCAGTCGGCAATTTCGTCAAAGCCTTCTTCGCGGGCTGTACGTGCCATACCTGGATACATGTCGGTATATTCGTGCGTTTCACCGGCAATGGCTGACTTCAGATTGTCTGATGTCGCACCAATTTTTTCGCCCGTGGCCGGATCGCCAACTTCTTCCATGAACTCAAGGTGACCATGGGCATGGCCCGTTTCACCTTCAGCCGTCGAACGGAAAACAGCGGCAACATCATTATAGCCTTCAACATCGGCTTTTTGCGCAAAATACAAATAACGTCGGTTTGCTTGGCTTTCACCAGCAAATGCATCCTTCAAGTTTTGAAGGGTCTTTGAATCAGCAAGAGACATATCTCACTCCTCTAAAAAGTTAAGTCAGCGTGAAGCTGGGGTTTTCAGGCAGAGTTCGTCTCCGCCCTGACCTCTATATAGGGCGCGACTTATACGCTGTCAAGTATTTTAGAATAATTCTAAATAAGAAAACTTATTTATTTGTTTTTTGGCTCGAGGCGCAAAACCACATCGACCCCAGAAACCCTAAACCCCTCAGGCGTTTTGGGCAATTCCGCAATGGAAATTGACTGCGGCGGGACATCGATTAACTCGCCCGTGCCGTCCACATAAAAGTGAAAATGATCGGTCAAATTTGTGTCGAAATAACTCCGGCCACTATCTACGATCACCTCGCGCAGCAGCCCCGCTTCGAGGAACTGATTGAGGGCGTTATAGACGGTTGCAAGCGACACAGTTAATCCTGCAGCTTTGGCTTCGGTAAATAGATTCTCGGCTGTTAAATGGCGGTCACCTTGACCAAACAGCAGATGCGCCAGCTGAATGCGGGGCTGCGTCGTGCGCAAATTTGCCGCCCGCAGACGCTGGATCAGCGCTCGTTCACGCGCAGGCGTCAGGCCAGCAAGCGTGGCGGTCTGGGGATCATGAGACGCAGAAGGTGACGACATGGTGCTCTACCTAATTAATAATAATTCTAAATTACAAAAAAGACCGAGCGATGTCAACGGCTCAGTCATTGCTTGCAAAAAGTGTCGTTTTGCGCCGGCTTCGCTTTGCTCCAATTGGCGCAACATGCTAGCTTTTGCCATAAGTTTATGGGGGTGGCCCCAAGAAATCGGCGAAAAGGTAAATTATGACGCGACCCAACTCTTTTTCTTACGAAGATCTAATTTCATGCGGACATGGCGATATGTTTGGTCCAGGAAATGCGCGGCTTCCCTTGCCGCCTATGCTTATGTTTGATCGAATTACACAAATTTCTGAGGATGGCGGCGCCTTTGGCAAAGGACAAATAATTGCCGAGTTGGATATTAAACCCGAGCTTTGGTTTTTTGCCTGTCATTTCGAGGAAGATCCGGTTATGCCGGGCTGTCTTGGCCTTGATGCCATGTGGCAATTGATCGGCTTTTATCTTGGCTGGCTGGGCCAGAAAGGGCGCGGCCGCGCCCTTGGCGCGGGGGAAGTTAAATTTACGGGTCAGGTTTTGCCCGATGCCAGATTGGTGCGCTACGAAATTGACATGCGGCGCGTCATGACTGGCCGTCTGATTATGGGGATCGGTCATGCCCGCATGCTGGTAGATGAAAAAGAAATTTACCAAGCAAAAGATTTACGTGTTGGGCTATTTGGCGCCGACGCGTTTTAGTGGCATGATTAAATTGATTTGAGCCGATTTAACAGAGGGGTCGTAAATGCGGCGAGTAGCAGTAACGGGCATGGGCATTGTCTCGTGCTTGGGTAACAATGTTCAAGAAGTAACCAAAAGCCTTTATGAGGGCCGCTCTGGCATTACCGCGCATGAAGGGTTCCGCGAGCTCGGCTTCCGGTCGCAAATCGCCGGCGCACCGACCATTGACATTGAGGCCGCAGTCGATAAACGCGTCCGCCGATTTATGGGTGATGGCGCGGCGTGGAACTATATTGCGATGGAACAAGCCATTGCTGATGCTGGCTTGGCCGAGGGCGATGTCATTAATCCACGCACCGGGCTGATCATGGGTTCGGGCGGGCCGTCCACAAAAGCTCTGATTGCCGCTGCCGACACCGCCCGCGAAGCCAGTCCGAAACGCGTCGGCCCACTGGCCGTGCCAAAATGCATGAGCTCCACCAACTCAGCAACCCTAGCTACACCTTTCGGCATAAAAGGGATTAATTACTCAATCAGCAGTGCTTGTGCGACCTCAGCACATTGCATCGGCAATGCCGCCGAGATGATCCAGTGGGGCAAGCAAGATGTGATGTTCGCCGGCGGGGGTGAAGAGCTCGATTGGGCACTGTCAGTTTTGTTCGATGCCATGGGCGCGATGTCGAGCAAATATAATGAGACACCTGCCACCGCGTCGCGCGCCTTTGACGTCAACCGTGATGGCTTCGTGATTTCCGGTGGCGCTGGCGTTCTCGTGCTAGAAGAAATGGACCGCGCCAAAGCTCGCGGCGCGAAAATTTATGCCGAGCTGGTCGGCTATGGCGCAACATCGGATGGCTATGACATGGTGCAACCCTCGGGCGAAGGCAGCAAACGCTGCATGGAAATGGCGTTGCAAAATGTTGCTGGGCCAATCGATTATATCAACCCGCATGCCACCTCGACACCCGTAGGCGACAGCAAAGAAATTGAAGCTTTGCGGGCTTTGTTTGGCGCCGATTGCGCACCAATCAGCGCCACAAAATCCCTCAGCGGCCATAGCCTCGGCGCGGCCGGCGTTCAGGAGGCGATTTACAGCTTGCTGATGATGCAGGGCAATTTCATTGCCGCTTCGGCGCATATTGAGGAGCTTGACCCCGAATTTGCCGACATGCCAATCGTCCGAGAGCGCATTGATAATGCCAAACTAGATCTGGTGATCTCGAACAGCTTCGGATTTGGCGGCACCAATGCAACACTCGCCTTCAAGCGGGCATAAAAAAAGCCGCCACGAAGCGTGGCGGCTTTTCTAGACTCTGAACTAAGCTTATTCGGCGCCGCCAGCTTCCAGGTCTTCGCCGGTTTCTTGGTTCACCGCTTTCATCGACAAACGTACCTTGCCACGATCGTCAAAGCCGACCAGCTTGACCTTCACGACATCGCCTTCCTTAACGATGTCAGACACTTTCTCGACGCGGTCGGTGGCGAGTTGCGAAATATGCACGAGCCCGTCACGCTTACCAAAGAAGTTTACGAAGGCGCCAAAGTCCATAACTTTCACAACCTTGCCTTCATAGATAACGCCAACCTCTGGCTCGGCAGCGATGGATTTAATCCAATCAATCGCAGCGGCAATTTTCTCGCCATCGCTGGAGGCCACTTTAATTACGCCATCATCGGAAATATCAACTTTGGCGCCTGTCGTTTCGACGATTTCGCGAATAACCTTACCGCCCGAGCCAATCACTTCACGGATCTTATCGACCGGAATAGTGATGGTTTCGATCTTCGGCGCGTAAGTTCCGGTTTCGGCGCGCGCGACATCAAGCGCCTTTGCCATCTCACCCAAAATATGGGTGCGGCCGCCTTTGGCTTGATCAAGTGCAACCCGCATAATTTCCTCGGTAATGCCGGTGATCTTAATGTCCATTTGCAACGAGGTGATACCATCCTCGGTGCCCGCGACTTTAAAATCCATATCGCCGAGATGATCTTCATCGCCCAAAATATCGGACAAGACGGCAAAACTGTCGCCTTCTTTAATCAAGCCCATCGCGATCCCTGCAACCGCTTTGCGGAGCGGCACGCCGGCATCCATCATCGCAAGTGAAGACCCGCAGACCGTGGCCATCGAAGATGAACCATTTGACTCCGTGATTTCCGACACCAAACGCAAGGTGTAAGGAAACTCCTCTTTGCTCGGTAACATAGCGTGCAAAGCCCGCCATGCGAGCTTACCGTGACCGATTTCACGGCGACCGGTAAAGCCGGTACGGCCAACTTCCCCGACCGAATAGGGCGGGAAGTTATAATGCAGCATGAAATTCTCTTTATACATGCCTTCTAGCGCGTCGATCATTTGCTCATCATCGCCCGTACCCAAAGTCGCAACCACGAGGGCTTGCGTCTCACCGCGCGTAAACAAAGCCGAACCATGCGCTCGAGGCAAAACGCCGACTTCGGAGACGATTGGGCGAACATCCTCGAGGCCGCGGCCATCGATACGTTTTTTGGTCGACAAAATATTGCCGCGCACGATATCGCTTTCAAGGCTCTTTAACGCCTCGCCCACCGCAATCACCTCGTCTGGGGTGCTACTTTCTGACAACAGTGCCGATTTGGCCTCGTCCTTCGCAACCGCAACACGCTCTTGTCGGTCTTGCTTATCAGCAATTTGATACGCCGCCGCGAGGCCTTTGCCCGACAGATCTTTAACTTTCGCTTTCAAATCATCGCTATTGTCTTCTGGCACACTGCGCGGCTCTTTCGCACATTTCTCTGCCATGCGGATAATCGCGTCGATTACGGGTTGGAAATGCTTGTGACCAAACATCACAGCGCCGAGCATAACATCTTCGGTCAACTCAGAGGCTTCCGACTCTACCATCAAGACAGCGTCTTGCGTACCGGCAACAACCAGATCGAGATCGCTATCGCCGTAGCGATCCATTTCGGGGTTAAGAACATATTCGCCGTCAATATAGCCGACGCGGGCGGCACCGATCGGACCGAGGAAAGGTACACCCGAAATGGTCAGCGCTGCAGAAGCCGCGACCAAGGCGACGATATCAGGATCATTTTCCAGATCATGCGACAGCACCGTAACGATGACCTGCGTCTCGTTTTTGAACCCTTTCACGAACAGCGGCCGGATCGGGCGGTCAATCAGACGCGACACCAGTGTTTCGCGTTCACTCGGACGGCCCTCGCGTTTAAAATAGCCACCTGGTATTTTGCCGGCGGCATATGTTTTTTCCTGATAATTAACGGTCAATGGGAAGAAATCGATACCCGCTTTCGGCGCCCGCGCCGCGACCACGGTTGCGAGAACCGTTGTTTCTCCATAAGTGGCCAGAACCGACCCATCGGCTTGTCGCGCAATGCGGCCTGTTTCAAGCACCAGCGGACGCCCGCCCCAATCAATTTCTTCACGTGTAATGTCAAACATTTGTTTCTAACTTTCTCTCTCTACATCCCCAAATTGGCGGTTCCGGATGAACAGCCAGGCATGCTGATTTAGGCCGCCCTTGCGGCCGTCTTAACACAAGCCAAATGAGCCTGCTCATGTGTCAGTTCCTTCTTGCACCGTTTATCACAAAACAGTGTCGTGCCGGGCTCAGCGGCACAAATCATTTGTCGGAAAAAATGAGACTTAGCGACGAATGCCAAGACGCTCAATCAGCCCCTGATACCGCTCGACATTGCGCGACTTCACATAGTCGAGCAGACGCCGGCGCTGGCTTACCATTTTCAACAAGCCGCGGCGTGAGTGGTTATCTTTTTTATGCGACTTAAAATGTTCAGTCAGATTGCTGATCCGTTCGGTTAGGATCGCAACTTGTACTTCTGGCGAACCCGTGTCGCCTTCCTTGGTGGCATATTCTTTAATCAGCGCTTGTTTGCGCTCGTCTGAAATCGACATCGTAACTCCGTTTTAGTGGTCCCGTAGGACGTGGTTAAAAATACGTCGCGGGTGGAAAACGCCTTGCTCAATATGTCCAAGCGCAACCGCTTTACGATCATGTTGCGCCCAAACCATCTGGCAATCATCCAGCGCGGCTTGAACTGGCTGACCATGTCGTAATTGATTGGTTTGCTCTAAATCCACTAGAAAGGCCGGGATGTCGTCCAGCGGAGCCTCCAATGGCATGAGCAACCGATCCATGGCTGCCAAATCGGCGGCACTATGGCCCAAATCCATAAGTTTTTCTAGTCCTATTGCGTCTTGAATAGAAAAATTCCCGACCCGAGTGCGACGCAAGGCCGCCAAATGCCCCTCGGTGCCCAGATATTGCGCCAAATCACGCGCCAATGACCGTATATAGGTGCCTTTTCCGCATGTAACGCGCAGCCGAAGGTGATCGGCATCGGGCCGCTCGAGGATCTCAATCGCGTCAATCTGCACCCATCGCGGCTCTAAAGCCGCCGTTTCGCCTTGACGGGCGAGGTCATAGGCGCGGCGCCCCGCTATTTTCAGCGCCGAATATTGCGGCGGCATCTGCTCGATCGCGCCCATAAAATGCGGCACCGCCCGCGCAATCTCCTGATCGCTCGGCCGCACGACGCTCTCGCGCAGCACCGTGCCGACGGCGTCATCTGTAGTGGTGGCGGCGCCAAAAACCACCAGAGCTTCATAAACTTTCGTTGCATTGGTTAGAAAGTGAATGGTTTTTGTGGCCTCGCCCAGAGCGATCGGCAAAACCCCACTGGCGGCGGGGTCGAGCGTGCCAGCATGGCCGGCCTTACGGGCGTCAAAGGCGCGCCTGACACGCGAGACGGCTGGGGTCGATCCAAGTTCAAGCGGTTTATCGAGAATAATCCATCCGCTAATGTCGCGGCCTTTGCGCGCCATGGTTAGGACTTGTCCAAGTCTCTGCGCACCGCCTCGCTGCTCAGCAATTTATCCATCGCCGCGGCTTCATCAAAGCTGTCATCCGCTCTGAACGCGACCACGGGAACGTGGCGCAAATGCAGTTCGCGGCCTATGTATTTGCGTACTGACGGCGCCGCTTCGTTCAAGAGGCGGACGATTTGATCGAGCTGGCCGCCGCCCAACGGCATGACAAAGGCCGTTGCTTGTTTTAAATCGGGACTGATACGAACCTCTGTAACCGTCAAACGAGCGCGGTTTAGAGCTGGTTCGTCAAATTCACCTCGCGAGATAAATTCGCTGAGACGATGCCGAATGGTCTCTGCGACCCGGAGCTGCCGCTGACTCGGTGGACGGCCGGCCATCGCCGCGCGGCCTTTGCCAGATCTCCCCGACATGTTGTCTCCTTAGCCCTCAAGCGTGCGGGCCACGGCCTCGACTTCGTAACATTCGATCACATCGCCTTTTTTGAGGTCACCATATTTTTCGAAGGCCATACCGCATTCTTGGCCCGACGGTACTTCCTTGACCTCATCCTTAAAGCGCCGCAGAGACGACAGCTCGCCTTCGTGAATAACGACATCATCGCGGATCAAGCGGACTTTCGCGCCGCGCCGCACAAGACCTTCGCGCACCAAACACCCAGCCGCTTTGTTGTTTTTACCAACGCTAAAGACTTCCAGCACTTCGGCATTGCCGAGCATATTTTCGCGCAAGTCGGGTGACAGCATGCCGCCCATGGCAGCCCGAATATCATCCACCAAATCATAGATCACATTGTAATACCGAATTTCGATGCCCGCCTGCTCGGCCGCCTGCCGCGCCTGCACATTGGCACGCACGTTAAAGCCGACGACAATGGCGGTCGATGTTGAGGCCAAGGTGATATCGCTTTCGGTGATGCCCCCGACGCCGGCATGGATAACGCGCGCGCGAATTTCATCATTACCGAGTTTGTCAGCAGCTTGCGAAATGGCTTCCACCGAACCCTGCACGTCGCCCTTCACAATCAAGGCAACCTCTTTGACATCGCGATCCTTCAACTGCGTCATCATTTGATCGAGGCTTGTGCGCAATCCACGCGCGCTTGCATCTTCGCGCGACTTACGTGCACGGTACGCGGCGACCTCACGGGCTTGTGCCTCGCTCTCGACAACGTTAAAGACATCGCCCGCCCGCGGCACACCGCCCGACCCCAAAACCTCTACCGGCATCGAAGGACCGGCGCTTTGTACTTGCTCGCCACGATCATCGATCAACGCACGGACACGACCCGACTCCTGCCCGACGACGAAAACATCCCCGACTTTCAACGTGCCGCGCTGGACCAACACCGTTGCCACGGGTCCCCGACCGGTATCGAGCTGCGCTTCAATCACGAAGCCCGAACCTTCACGCTCGCTATTGGCTTTTAAGTCCATAATTTCGGCTTGCAAGAGAACGGCATCGAGCAATGTGTCCAAGCCCTCGCCCGAATGCGCCGAAACCGGCACCATTTGCACATCGCCGCCCATTTCTTCACTAATGACTTCATATTGCAGAAGGTCATTCTTAACTTTGCTGGGGTTGGCTTCGGGCTTATCCATCTTATTGATGGCGACAATCATGGGCGCGCCTGCGGCGCGGGCATGATTAATAGCCTCAACGGTTTGCGGCATGACGCCATCATCGGCGGCGACTACGAGGATGACAATATCGGTAACCTTGGCACCGCGCGCGCGCATCGAGGTAAAGGCAGCGTGACCAGGCGTATCGATAAAGGTAATGATGCCAGAATCTAGCTTAACCTGATAGGCGCCAATATGTTGTGTAATGCCGCCAGCTTCACCGCGCACGACATCAGCATTGCGGATCGCATCCAGCAAAGACGTTTTACCGTGATCGACGTGGCCCATCACCGTAATGACAGGCGGTCGCGGGCTCTTGTCTTCTTCGCGGTCATCGATCCCCTCAACCCCCTCTTCAATATCGGATTCCGAAACACGCTTGACGCTGTGTCCCAATTCCTCGGCAATCAACTGCGCCGTATCCGTATCGATCGTGTCATTAATTTTTGCCATAATGCCTTGTTGCATTAGGGTCTTGATCACATCGACGGCGCGCTCGGCCATTCGGTTGGCAAGCTCTTGAATGGTGATCGTGTCGGGAATGACCACAGTCCGCGAGATCTTCTCCATCGGCTCATTCGACATGCTCTGACGGCGATCACGCTCGCGGCGGCGGCGAATAGAGGCGAGCGAACGCATCCGCTCCTCTTCGTTCAGCGCATTATTGATCGTTAAGCGGCCTTCGCGACGTTTGCGATCTGACTTCGCCGGCGCTGGGCGGCGGGCTTCGCGCGCCTCGGCGGCAGGGTCTGCCTTTGCTTGACCGGCGGAACGCCGCGGATCAGCACTCGGGGGATCTTCATCGACAACGGCTTTCTTGACCTCGCGTTCTTTTTCGCGCGCTAGCGCTTCGCGTCGTTTTTGTTGCTCGGCCTCTTCCAAAGCACGCGCTTCAGCGCGAAGGGCGTCTTCCTCGGCACGACGCGCGTCTTCTTCGGCGCGGCGCTTGGTTTCTTCAACGGCGCGCACTTTCGATTCCGCCACCGCCGCCAAACGGGCTTCTTGCTGGCTTTTACTCAGCCGCTCCTCGGCAATAGATTTTTTGACAACGGGTTCCGGCTCGGCCACCGGTGCTGGTTGAGCTTCGTCGCCACGGCCCGGGATAATCGTCCGCTTGCGTTTCTTTTCAACGACCACGGCCTTGCTTCTGCCATGCGAGAAGCTTTGCCGAACTTGCCCAGACTCCACCGTACGACGCAGGCTCAAGGTCTTGCCTTGCCGCGCTTCTTGTCCACCATTTGCTTCGTCTTTACCGTCGCTCATTTTCTTCCTCACTCGCTGGGCTGATAGCCCATTATCCGATCGCACACTGTCTGTAGCTGCTCAGCCGCCGAATTGTCGACAACGGCAACATGCATAATATTTGCGCGGCCCAAAGCGCGGCTTAGCTCTTGACTGCTCAAGATCGTCCAAACCGGCACCATGGCTTGGCGCGCCAAACGCTCAATGCGGCTTCGCCCATCAAGCGCGGCATCGCGGGCTTGCAAAACAAGATAGGCGCGATGTTTTTCCAGTGCGCTGGATACTTTCGCAAATCCTATCACAATTTTCCCCGCTTTGCGCATCAAGCCGCACATATTCTGTAATTTGGTATAAAGCAGGCCCTCCACACGCGACGCCAAATCTGCAGGGCTATGCACCGGAACAGCGGCTGTGTCAGAAGCCGCATGCTGGCTAAACAACGGGATGGCAAGATCAACAAGGTCATGGCGCGCGCTGACCCAAAGGCCTTGTCCGGGCAAGCGGCGGTCGAGATCAGGCGTAACCGCACCGTCTGGCGCGATGACAAACCTGATCATACGATCGCAAGGCAGGGTTTCGCCAGTGACTAAACACTGGCGTGCATCGGCCTCGCTCGAACGGCGTGGGGGGTGGGTGCTAACCTCAAAGCGCTCCATCTGTTGCCAGATCCTCCCCTTGATCAAGCTCCTGATCTTCGTCTTCTGTTACGTCTTCGGCTGGCGCCATCATCGCGTCAAGATCGGCCTGGGTAATCCAACCCATCGCCACACGCGCGCTCATGATTAAATACTCAGCCTCTTCACCTGTTAGGTCAAAACCATCCAGAATGCCAGGCTGACGCTCGCGCTTGCGATCGACGACTTCAAACCAGCCAATTAGATCATCCGGAACACAGCCGGCAAAATCCTCGAGGGTTTTGATGTCCTCTTTGCCCAATGCCACCAGCATCGCCGGGCTTAGACCCTGCAGATCAGCCAGATCATCAGCAACGCCCAGCGATTTGCGCTCGGCATTGAGTTGCTCGTTCAAGCGCTCCATATAGTCGACGGCGCGGTTTTGAATTTCTTCCGCTGTATCTTCGTCGAAACCTTCGATAATTGAAATCTCAGACAACGGCACATAAGCCACTTCCTCAACCGATGCAAAGCCCTCTGATGCCAGCAATTGTGCGATCATCTCGTCGACATCCAGCGCCCCCATAAAGGCCTGTGTCCGCTCGGCAAACTCTTGCTGCCGGCGCTCACGCTCATCGGCCTCGGTGACAATATCAATGTCCCAACCGGTCAGTTGCGACGCCAAGCGAACGTTCTGGCCACGGCGGCCAATCGCCAAGCTCAATTGTTCATCGGGAACGACAACTTCAATGCGCTGGGTGTCCTCATCGAGCACCACTTTCGACACTTCGGCAGGAGCCAAGGCGTTAACGATGAACGCGGCTGAGTCCGGTGACCAAGGAATAATATCGACTTTCTCACCTTGTAACTCGCCAACAACCGCTTGCACGCGGCTACCGCGCATACCGACGCAGGCGCCGACAGGGTCAATGCCCGGATCATTTGAGATCACGGCAATTTTGGCACGACTTCCTGGATCGCGGGCAACCGCACGAACTTCGATCACGCCGTCATAAATCTCCGGTACCTCTTGCATAAAGAGCTTGGCCATGAAAGCTGGGTCGGTGCGCGACAGAATAATCTGCGGCCCGCGCTGTTCGCGGCGGACATCTTGGATATAGGCGCGGATCCGGTCACCATTGCGGAAAACCTCGCGCGGGATCAGATTATCGCGCCGAATCACCGCTTCGCCGCGCCCCAGATCCATAACAACATTGCCATATTCGACGCGCTTAACGACGCCGCTCAAAATTTCGCCCACCCGATCTTTATATTCCTCGTATTGACGCTCGCGCTCGGCATCTCGGACACGCTGCACAATTACCTGCTTGGCGGCCTGCGTCGCGATACGGCCAAATTCAACCGGTGGCAATTCGTCAATGATCTCATCACCGATTTGCGCCTGCGGATTGGTCCGTTGTGCGATTGGCAAGGAGATTTCGGTATTATCATTCTCGACCACCTCGACCACGGTGACCACGCGCAATAAGCGTGTATCGCCGGTTTTCGGATCAATATCGGCCCGAATATCGTTTTCCGATCCGTAACGTGCTTTTGCCGCTTTTTGAATCGCATCCGCCATTGCCGCCAGAACAACGGCAGGCTCAATGCCTTTCTCGCGCGCTACAGCATCTGCGATTTGCAAAAGCTCCAACTTATTTGCACTTATACCGGTTGCCATGATCCACTCCTTTTCAATCGGGATATCATTTTTTGGCTTGTCGAGCGGACTTACCCGCTTTTAGAGCCGATTTCAACATGTGATCGGAAATCACCAAACGTGCCTCTGCAATCATCGGTAAGGAAAACCCCAAAACTTGCGGCGTTTTTTGCCCCTCGACCAGCGTTTCCAATAGCGCCTCACCGGCCTGAAAGCCAGCCAAACGGCCGCGAAAGCGTTTTTGTCCCTCAACCGCGTCTTGCAACTCAATTTTGGCTTCCTCGCCCGCCCAACGTTCAAAATCAATCGGACGGGTTAGCGGGCGCGCCATACCAGGCGACGAGACCTCAAGTGCATATTCGCCAGCTATCGGGTCTTCGACATCGAGCACGGGCGACACCGCCTGAGAAATGGTCTCGCAGTCATCAATGTCGAGCATACCGTCAGCGCGCTCGGCCATGATTTGCAAAATCGGTGCGGCGCCATCACCGGTCAGGCGCATGCGGACGAGATAATAGCCGAGATCGTTCAAAACAGGCCGAACAATCGGCAAGAGGGACTGGGCCGGCCCAGGCGCGACGAGATGCGCGTGCTCGGCGTAAGCATCCATATCCTCTTTCATGGTTTCTGTCTCGGTCATCATCTCGACTGTGACGTCTCCTCTTCTGGCGCTGATTTTTGCAATAAAAAAAGCGGGGCCCGATGGGCGTCCCACTTGCATAAAGAGCAGCGATGTGTCGCTGTTATAGCATAAACGAGAAAAGCCGCAAGCCTATTTGCTTCTGGCGAAATGCAGATAAGTGGGCCGCCGCCCCGCTTTAATGGCCTTGGCCTCATAGCGCGTGCCGGGCCATAGGTCATCGGCGCGACGCCAATCATCAGCGGTGCGCGCTGTCCACGTAAAACCGCCATGGCGACGGATATGAGTCAAGGTCCAGCTCACATAATCCGCAATATCCGAGGCAAAGATAAAATCTCCGCTGGGCTTCAAGATGCGATGTAGTTCGGCCAAATTCTCGGGACTAATGAAACGGCGTTTATTGTGACGCTTTTTGGGCCATGGGTCGGGATAGAGAAGATAAACGCGATCGAGGCATGCCGGAGGCAGACTCGGCAAGAGATCGCGGACATCATCGGGATAAATTCTGATATTGGTTAAATTCTCTTGCTCGATCGCGGCAACCAATTTCGAGACGCCATTAACAAATACCTCACTACCAATAAAGCCAGTTTCGGGTTGTTGTTGGGCGCGCGCGGCGAGGTGCTCGCCGCCGCCAAAGCCGATTTCAAGCGCGTATTCACGATAGCCACCGGGCATTTGCCAGGGGTCTGAGGGGTCGCTTTGATCGAGCGTAAGGCACAGTTTTGGCAACAGGTCTTGCATCAACGCCGCTTGGCGTGGGTGCAATTTATGCCCTTGGCGGCGGCCATAAAATTTTCGCCGCGGCGACAGCATTTTTTTACAATGCGGCCTTTAACGCATCCACCAGATCGGTTTTCTCCCACGAGAAGCCGCCATCGGCCTCGGGGGCGCGGCCAAAATGGCCATAAGCTGCGGTGCGGGCAAAAATGGGTCGATTTAAGTGCAGGTGCTCGCGGATGCCGCGTGGGCTGAGGTCCATAACCTGCATTAACGCCTGCTCGAGCTTGGCTTCCTCGACTTCGCCAGTGCCAAACAGATCAACCAGTATTGATAGCGGTTTTGAGACGCCAATCGCGTAAGCTAATTGCAAGCAGCATTTATCGGCCAAGCCCGCCGCGACGACATTTTTCGCCAAATAGCGCGCCGCATAAGCCGCCGAACGGTCAACCTTGGTCGGGTCCTTGCCCGAAAAAGCGCCGCCGCCATGCGGGGCCGCGCCGCCATACGTGTCGACGATAATTTTACGCCCCGTCAAACCGGCGTCGCCATCGGGGCCGCCGATGACAAATTTACCTGTCGGGTTGACGTAGAAATCTTCTTCCGAGCACATCCAGCCCTCGGGCAAGACATCGAGAACAAAGGGGCGGACAATTTCGCGCACATCGGACTGCGATAAATTTTCATCGTGCTGGGTTGAAACCACCACCGAAGTCGCCCCGACAGGCTTGCCATTCTCATAGCGCAAAGAAATTTGACTTTTCGCGTCTGGGCCGAGGCCAGCCACCGCGCCGCTATGACGGGCCGCGGCCATATTTTGCAGAATTTTGTGCGAATAGGCGATCGGCGCAGGCATCAGCTCAGCGGTCTCGTTACAGGCATAGCCAAACATAATCCCTTGGTCGCCGGCGCCCTCATCTTTATTGCCGCCGTCAGCGTCCACGCCTTGAGCAATATGAGCAGATTGGCCGTGGACATGCACTTGAACCTCTGCGTTCTGCCAATGAAAGCCGTCTTGTTCGTAGCCAATGTCACGAACCGCATCGCGCGCCGCTTGTTCCATCTCCTCTTTCGAGACAAGCTCCTTCGGCCGCACTTCGCCAGCTAAGACGATAAGGTTTGTGGTTGTCAGCGTTTCGACTGCCACCCGCGCTTGCGGATCGCGCGACAAGAAAAGGTCCAGAACACTGTCCGAAATCCGATCGCAGACTTTATCTGGATGCCCCTCAGAAACAGATTCACTCGTGAAAACGTAATCTTGTCTGGCCATTAATGCCTCCTGCTAGGCGCGAGACGCGCAAATTCATATAAAGAAAGCTTTATATGACAGAGCCAGACGCTGAGGTCAAGCTAGGATTTCGATGGCCGGCAACTCATTAGCGCCGCATCGGAATGGCTTTTGAAAGATCCGTAATGAGGGTCAGTAGATCACGCCTGAGCGCTGCGCTACCAATGTCCAGAAAGGCTTGGTTTAATTGTAGGCCTTCAGCACTGCTGACAAAAGCGAGATAAGGGCTCACGCTCGGCGCCTCACTCTCCCGCATGCCTTGCGGCTCGAGGCCATTCGCCTCCTGCGACAGGCCATCAAAAAAATAATCAATCGGCACGTCAAAAATTTGTGCCATTTCATATAATCTGCTGGCCGAGACGCGATTGGTCCCTTTTTCGTATTTTTGTATCTGCTGAAAAGTAACCGATAATCGCTCCCCGAGAGACTCTTGGCTTATACCCAACATCAATCGACGAAGTCTAAGCCGAGATCCAATATGTGCGTCGATAGTTTTTTCTATTTTTCTGGACACCCGATAATCCTTTACTTTTTATTTTTAATATTCGGAGTTCTCTTTACGTTACCCGCGTAAAGATTAATTTTTTATTTTCTTACGCCAAACTGCCGACAGAATATAACAGACTAGGTAAACGATGAACATAGTCGCAAAAATTGTATGGGGCGATGTCTTCGTGAGAGGGGCTTGGGGTTGCGGCAATCGAACCGTTATCGTCTCGCGTTGCCCCAAAGCGATCTCCCCGAGACGGCGACCGAGACCATCAAAGGCGGCGGTGATGCCGGTATTGGCGACACGTATCAGCGGCAAGCCCGTTTCTATAGCGCGCAGACGCGCTTGCGCCAAATGTTGATAGGGGCCTGCCGTGTGCCCGAACCAGGCATCATTGGTGATGTTAATGAGTGCCCGCAAACCCGCCTGATAGGGGCGCGGGAAAATGGCTTCATAGCAAATCATCACGCCGAAAATTTGGCCGTCCGCGCCCGTCACCGCAGCACCAGCCTCGCCAGCCGTAAAGCCACCACGCTGCCGGGTTAATTGTTGGAAACCCAACCACTCGAGAAAACCTTGCAGCGGCAGAAACTCACCGAACGGCACCAGCTTATGTTTGTCGGCGGTATCGAGCAATCGGCCATCCCCGCTCCAAACTTGCAAAGCATTGAAATAAGCGGTCTCGCCGGACACGTTGATTTGGCGACGTACCGAGCCAGTCATTAAAATTGGCACAGGCGCTAAGCGGGCCTCAAGGAGTCGCGGGAAAAATTGTTCTTCATCGAGCAAAAAAGGCAGCGCTGTTTCTGGCCAAACCACCATCTCGGTTTGTTCGGTCATGCCCTCGATCGTCAGATCCACCACTTCGCGGACAATCGCCAGTCTTTCCTGCGTATCCCATTTACGCCCTTGCGCAATATTGGGTTGGACCAAAGTGACCGTCAGCGGATCGCCCGCTGGCGTGGGTTGGGCAAGGCGCCATGCGCCAAAACTCGCGACCAACGCCGTCGACGCCACCAACACCAAGGCCCCCGCGCCCCATCGGCGCATAATGCACAAAGCCAAAGGCACCAGCAGCCACCAAAGAACCAGCAGGTTGAGCGCATGCTGCCCAAACAGTGAAATCGATTGAATGAGCCAAGACCATTCGGCCCAAATCATAACCGGCGCATTCCAAGGAAAGCCAGTGAGAATAGTGGCGCGGGCATATTCTCCCACTGCCAGAAAAAGGCCGAATAAAATAGCATCACCAAGCGCTACGCCCGATCGCAACTTGGCCCAAAGCGCCAGGGCCACAGCGTCAAACGCGGCCAATAGCGCCGGAAGACCCAAAACGGCAAAAGGCAGCATCCACCAAAATATATCGACCTCAACCAGAATGGCAGCGCCAGTCCAATACAGCCCTGTTAAAAATCGGCCATACCCAAAAACCCAACCGAGCCGCGTCGCGGCTCTTGGCGAGAGGCTGTAAAACGCAAAATAGAAAAACACGCCATAGGCTAAGAAAGCCAGTGGCAACAGCCCATAAGGCGTATAGGCAAGCGGCAACATGGCCGCGACCACAAAGACCGACCAGCCGGGCGAGCGTTGCAGGGCAGTGACGGCGCGCATCTTAATCGAGCCTAATCCGCCGTCGAGAGGCTTGGCCGTAATTTCAATTCCAGCGACTTAATGCGCCGCGGGTCGACATCGCGAATGAGCAGCTCCAAAACCCGCCCGTCCGACAGCGGCACATTTAAAATCTCGCCGCGTTGTGGTACCCGCCCAGCGAGGGTAAAGGCCAGGCCGCCCAGCGTGTCGACCTCCTCAAAATCTTTCATGTCGAAATCCACACCGAGCTCGCGGCGCAAATCATCAATATCGATCCGCGCCGAGGCCTCCCAATGATGCTCATGTTTCAGCACCAGCACCGGATCATCTGGGTCATCGTCATGTTCGTCTTCAATTTCGCCGACAATTTCTTCGACCAAGTCTTCGATTGTGACCAAGCCGTCAGTGCCACCATATTCATCCACCACCAACGCCATATGGGTTCGCGTCGATTGCATCCGCAATAATAAATCGAGCGCGGGCATTGAAGGCGGGGCAAATAAAACATCGCGCACAATTCGGCTGAGCGAGAATCCTGGCGCGCCATTATGTGCAAGCGGCAAAATATCCTTCATATGAACCATGCCAATCGGGTGGTCGAGCGTCTCGCGATAAACCGGCACCCGCGAATGCGCGCAGTCGACAAAACAAGCCAGTAAATCGTCATAGCCGATTTGTTCGTCGACGCCGGTAATATCGGCCCGCGGCACCATAACATCTTCGACCCGCACATCACGAAAGCCCAGCAGGTTGCGCAGCATATGGTGTTCTTCCGACGACAAGTCAGACGACCCATCCGATGCCTCAGCCAAAACATCGGTAATGCTCTCGCGCCAGTCAGGGTCGCTCAGGCCGATCAGATTGCGCACCCAAGCAAACCCCGCTCCTACTGTATCGAAAACGCTATTGGCCATTGGTCTTCCCTTCAAATCTTGTGCGCCATCGGCGGTGCGGCACTACCAGCTTCGCGCGCCCAATCATAGGGGTTGGCATAGCCCATCGCCGCGAGCAACTGAATTTCATGCCCCTCCATAAGCGCCGCCTCGGCGTCTTCTTGGTGGTCATACCCCAACAAATGTAACAAACCATGCACCAGCAAATGCGCCAGATGGGCTTCAAATGATTTGGCTTGCGCGGCGGCTTCTCGGGTCAGCGTCTGATACGACAGCACGATATCACCCAGCAAATGCTCCCCATCGGGAGAAGACACCGCCGCGGCTGGGGCAAAGCTCAACACATTGGTCGGTTCTGGTTTGCCGCGATAAGCTTCATTCAGAGCTGCCATTTCGGCATCATCGCACAGATGCACACTGATCTCGGTATTGCTGAGATCTAAAGCCGCTGCGCTGGCGCGTATACTGGTCTCGATAAAATCGTGAAACGCATCCCATTCTGGCAGTGTTCCCGAAATCTCGATCCGCAGTCCCTGTCGCCCGTTGGCGTCGTCAGCCGGCATTACTCTTGGCTCCGTGAGCCTTCTGGATTCGTCTGATTTTCGGGTTGCGACTTTAAATTCAGGGTCTTCCCGTCGCGCCGATTATACGCCTTCACAATCCGCGTCACGAGATCATGTCGCACGACATCTTCCTCAGCAAATTGCGTGATCGCGACGCCCTTGATCGCAGGCAATATCTCCATCGCGTCTTTCAACCCCGACTTAGACCCAAATGGCAAATCGATTTGGCTCGGGTCGCCGGTGATCACCATGCGACTATTTTCGCCCATCCGTGTCAGGAACATTTTCATTTGCATCGGCGTGGCGTTTTGCGCTTCGTCGAGAATGACAAAGGCGTTGCGCAAAGTGCGCCCGCGCATAAAAGCGAGCGGTGCGATCTCTATCTCACCCGTTTCCAGACTGCGGTTTACCTGCGGCCCAGGCAACATATCGTAAAGCGCGTCATAAAGCGGGCGCAAATATGGGTCGACTTTTTCACGCATGTCGCCCGGCAAGAAACCGAGGCGCTCGCCGGCTTCGACGGCGGGGCGCGATAAAATAATGCGTTCAACTTCGCCGCGTTCCAGCGCCGCCGCGGCCGCGGCTACAGCTAAATAGGTTTTGCCGGTCCCAGCAGGCCCAATGCCGACAACCAATTCGCTGCGCAACAAATCTTCGATATAGCCAGCTTGGTTTGGCGACCGTGGTTTGACATAACGCTTATTGGTTCGGATTTGCGGCAGGCCATCGCCGTCGCCTGATCCGGTCGCTCGCCCCGCCATGCGGATGGCGCCATCAACATCGCCGGCGGCAATATTGGCACCAGTTTGTAGCCGCGCATATAGACCCGTGAGCACCTCGCCGGCGCGTTGGCAGGCTTGCTTCGACCCTGACACGACCACGCGATTACCGCGACTGGCAATGCTAACGCCAAGGGTTTCCTCGATGCGAATGAGGTTTTGGCCTTGCGCTCCATAAAGCTCGGCGAGCAATTGATTATTATCGAAATCCAGAGTGAGCGGCGTGCCCTTCTCCACAACCGGACGGAGTTGTTTTAAATCCGATCTAGCTGATCCCACGCGTTACCTCGCTTGGCCAACCCCGAAAATGAACAAGTCTAAGTCTAGTCATCTGTATTAAATATCTCCGTTTTCGCGCGCCTTGGCAAGCCTTTATGCTGGCGCCGACGGGCCCACACCGCTTAGAGAATTAGCGTGCGCGCGGGTAATCTCGACCGGCAAAATTTGACCAATCGCTGACGCTGGTAGCGTCACATGAACGGGCTGCAAATAGGGGCTGCGACCGGTCAGCTGCCCGTCTTGCTTACCCGGCTTCTCGAATAAGACCGGGATCACGCGGCCAACCAAACTCTCATTGAAAGCTTTTTGCTGGCGGTTCAACAGGGCTTGCAATTCGGCCAAGCGGTCCGATTTTTCTGCCTCAGAAACTTGCTCGCTTTCGGCCGCAGGCGTGCCCGGTCTGGGTGAATATTTAAACGAAAAAGCTTGCGCATAATGCACCGTTTCCACCAGCGCCATGGTCGCAGCAAAATCCTCGGCGCTTTCCCCCGGGAAGCCGACAATAAAATCAGACGACAGCGCCAGATCGGGTCGGACAGCGCGAAATTTTTCGACCAGCCGCAAATAATCAGCGACGCTATGATGCCGGTTCATAGCCTTTAAAATTTTATCCGAGCCAGCCTGAACGGGAAGGTGCAAATAGGGCATTAATTTTTCAAGATCACCATGCGCCGCAATTAAATCATCATCCATGTCGTTTGGATGTGAGGTGGTAAACCGCAAGCGTTGCAAGCCATCAATTTCGGCCAAGCGACGCAATAGGCCGCCAAGCCGCAGGCCGCTCTCGCGATCCTGCCAGGCATTCACGTTTTGCCCCAACAGCGTGATCTCGCAAACCCCTTGTGCCACCAATGCCTGCACCTCGGCAATAATCTGATCGCTGTCGCGCGAGACTTCGGCGCCGCGCGTATAAGGCACGACGCAAAAAGTACAAAATTTATCGCACCCCTCTTGAATGGTCACAAAGGCGCTCGGCAAACGCGCCAAGGGCGTTCGCGCCAGACCATGCAGGCTCGTAAATTTCTCATCGGCTGGAAATTCGGTGCGCACAATATGTGCTGCCTGGCCAGCTTGCCGCCGACTCTCAATATCACCCAGCATGTTGGGTAGGTCGTGATAGGTTTGCGGGCCAAAAACCAAATCGACATCGGGGGCACGGGTGATCATTTCTTGACCCTCGGCTTGCGCGACACAGCCTGCGACCGCAAAAATCATATCCTTATTTTGACGCTTCAAGGGGCGCAAGCGGCCAAGCTCCGAATACACCTTTTCCGCCGCCTTCTCGCGAATATGGCAGGTGTTAAGAATAATCATATCGGCATCGCGCGGGTCATCGACCTGTCGGTAGCCAGCTTGTGCCACGGCCTCTGCCATACGCTCGCTGTCATAGACATTCATCTGGCAGCCATAGGTCTTGATATAGCAACCCTTGGCGTTGGTCGTGGCGGCCTCACGATCGATCGGGGCAGAGTGTTGTTGCGTCATGCTGTTGCCTTATCGATTTTCCCGTCGATCGGCAAGTCCTGAGATAAAATTTGCGACATACCGTCGGCGGTTAACGCCTCGCAGTAGCGCGCCAAATCTTTACGATGCGACGCGACCTCGGCCGACGGCACGGTATGATAATAAAGCTCGACCATGCAGGGGCTGGCGCCGAGTACGAAAAGCAGGTGCGGCAAAAGCTCGGTATCGCCATACCAACCATAAGCGGCTCTTTGGCGGCGTCCCATCATAACCCCGTGCTTGCGCGTATAGACCATGCTGACGGGCTGGACGGGAAATTGCATTTCTCCCGAGCGCGGCATCACCGCCGCAAATAAAGAGGATTTAAACGGCATTACCCTCAGCCCATCTCCGCTGGTGCCTTCGGGAAACAACACAAGACAATCGCCATCGTCCAGCCGCGCCGCGATCGACATATTTTGCGCGCGAGCTTGATGCCGCCGCTCGCGGTCGATAAATATTGTGCGGTTGAGTTTGGCGAGCTGGCCGAACAGAGGCCAACTGGCGACTTCTTTTTTAGCGATAAAATGGGCAGGTCGTTGCGCACCTAAGACCAAAATATCGACCCAGGAAATATGATTGCTAACAATCAAAGTGCCTTGCCGCGGCGGGTCACCATGAACGCGGACGCTAATGCCGAGCAGGCGCAAAATCAGCCGGAAGTAAAACACTGGCAACCAGCGGCCAGCGGGTGGCAGCAAGAGCAGGAACAGGAACTGCACCATCCCCAAAGGCAAAGTAATTAAAATAAAGAGCGTGCCGCGGATCAAAACCCTCAGAAAGTACATTTCGTCGCCCTAGTTTTTCTTCAGAGGAACACCATAAAGCTCGAGGCGGTGGTCAATCAAGCGATAGCCGAGTTTCTCGGCAATCTGACGCTGTAATTCCTCGATTTGGTCATTCGAAAACTCGATGACCTGCCCCGATTGAATATCGATCAAATGGTCATGATGGCCGTCCGACACTGGCTCGTAACGGGCGCGGCCATCGCCAAAATCATGCCGCGTTAAAATGCCCGCCTCTTCAAACAATCTAACGGTTCGGTACACGGTTGCGATCGAAATGGCTGCGTCTTGCGCCACGGCGCGGCGATGAACCTCCTCAACGTCGGGGTGGTCATCGGAATCCGCCAAGACGCGCGCAATAACGCGGCGTTGCTCGGTCATGCGCATACCGGCTTCCTGTGCTTTAATTTCAAGCTCGTCGCTACGTTCCATGTGTTTCCCCTTGCGCCCCTAAGTCGAGCCGCATGGTAAGCCCTGCTTGTGTCCTATAATAGTTAGGGCGTTTTCCGATAAAGGAAAATCCTAGCTTAAGATACAAGGCCAAAGCTGGCTGATTGTCTTCCGCAACTTCTAAAAAAAGTCGTTCAATACCCTTTTCGCGGCAATGATCCTGCGCCACTCTAACAAGGGCATAGCCAAGACCGGCACGCCGATTATCGGGCGCTACAGCGATGGTTAATATTTCCGCCTCCTCGGCAACACGCCGGCACAAAATAAAACCGCCCATACCCAGTGCATCATAAGCATAGCCAAAAACACCAGCCTGCGGCAACAAATCCCGAAAGCTGTCGACCGACCAAGGCCGCCCAAAGCTCTGCGCATGTAGCTGCGCCAGCGCCGGGGCATCAGATGAATTCAGCGGTCTGAAGGGCGCTGTTCGATCATCCATCGGTCGCTGCCGTGGCATGCGCTGGGCGCTTGGAGGGGTCAGGCAGGCTGGCATCAGCGGGACGCAGATAAAGCGGCAAGGGCGGGCTATCGGGGATCGGGGCGTTAAGCGCCAATTGCGCGACATAGCGGGCTTGCGGATAAGGCGGCGCATCGCTCATCGTCATCAAGCCGCCGCCGGCAATCTGCTCAAGCCCGACGCCGATGCCGCGAAACGGCGAGCGCGGCACGATATCTTGCAGTGCCGCCCGATGATATATTTGCGGTGGCATGACCGCGGCACGGGCTGCATCAAAGAGCTGCGCGTAAAACTGATCGCGCCGAACGTCGACGGCAACCAAAACTGGTTCAGGCGCAGGGTCTGCCAAGGCCATGGCCGCAAAACTGCCGACGCCAATCAGCGGGATATCCAACGCCAAAGCACAAGCCCGCATCGCCGCCAAACCCAGCCTGACACCCGTAAACCCACCTGGGCCGGTGGTGACGCCAAGCCGAGTCAAATCAGACGGGGCCAGCCCGGTTTGTTGTAAAACATCCGTAATCATCGGCATCAGCGCTTCGGCGTGACCGCGCTGCATTGGTCTCACGATTTCGGCCAGCAACGCCTCACCGCGCATCACCGCGACCGAGCAAGCCCCTTGGGTTGTGTCACAGGCGAGAAGATAATCTGGTGCCTGATCGTCAGATAATTTGGCAGGCATCATCGAAATCGAGGCGGGGACTGCGGGCGAAAAGCCCCGCTGCATCGCCATGCCCCAAACAACAGATAAAATTAACCGCACAATCGCCGTCGGGGAAGAAAGCGGCATTCACGCCGGCGGGGTCAAAACCCGACATCGGGCCAACATCGAGGCCGATGGCGCGCGCCGCGAGCATAAAATACCCCCCCTGCAGAGAGCTGTTGCGGAAGGCGGTTTCTTGCGCCAACGCTTCGCTATGGGCAAACCAGTCCCGCGCTCCTGGATTGTGCGGAAATAGCTGCGGAATGAAATCATAAAACTTCTTGTGATAGGCAATAATGGCGACCACAGGCGCTTGCGCGACTTTCGGTTGATTGCTCTCCAACATCAATGGCAGGAGCTTGGCTTTGGCCTCCGCCGAGCGAACAAATACCACCCGCGCGGGCGAACAATTGGCACTGGTCGGCGCCATTTTCATCAAATCATAGAGCGCCGTCAGCTGATCATCCGAAACCGGCTTATCGAGCCAAGCATTATGCGAGCGGCCAGCACGGAAAATTTGGTCGAGCGCTTGATCGGACAGGGGATTAGACATGGGACCTCACACGACGGCGCGCACTTCACGCACCTCTTCAATATAATGTTTCAACAAATTCTCGATGCCTTGCTTTAGCGTCGCCGTCGAGCTTGGGCATCCGGCGCAGGCGCCGCGCATATGGAGAGAGACCACACCATCGGTGAAATCATGAAAAACAATATCACCACCATCTTGCGCCACAGCTGGGCGAATGCGCGTATCGATGAGCTGTTTAATTGCCGCGACAATGGGGTCTTGGTCCGTCGCCGCTTCCATCGCGGTGAAATCATCGCGAACGATCGGCAAGCCGGCAACAAAGTGATCCATAATAGCCGCCAGCAAAGCCGGCTTGACATGTTGCCATTCGCCGTCATTCTTGGTGACGGCGATAAAATCGGCACCCAAAAATACCCCTGTGACGTAACCCGTTTGAAATAAGGCGAGAGCCAAGGGCGAAGCCTGTGCGGCATCAGCATTAGGAAAGTCAGCCGGTGAGCGCTCGCCCATGACACTACGGCCCGGAATGAATTTGAGGGTCTCTGGATTTGGGGTGGCTTCAGTTTGAATATACATCTTGTCTTCTCGTTAGAATTTGCTTCCGCCCTTGGGCTAGCCAAGGGACAGATTAAGTCAGCGCATCGATCTCGTCATCCAGCAGGCCAGCGGGGATCACGGTAACGGGGATAGGAAACCCGCCGCGACCTCGCGCCAGCGCCGACACCAACGGGCCGGGGCCAGCCGGATCACTACCAGCCGCCAGAACCAGCGTCGAAATCGTCGGATCCTCCTGCAGCAGATCAGTGATGATATCGACGGCATTTCCCTCACGCATATATTGTTCCGGCGTTTCTCCGCCCAGCGCTTCAACGCGGGAGGAAAGATCGCGAAGCACAGCCTCGGCTTCCGTGCGCGCTTCTTCTTTCATCAAATTGCCTATGCCGGCCCACTGCTTGAACTCGTCATGCCCGAGCAGTAGCAGCAGCGTGACCTTACCGCCTGTGCCATGCGCACGGCGAGCCGCGAAGCGAAGCGCGGCATGACTTTCTGGCGTTCCATCGACAATTACCAGAAACTTCCGTTGTAAATGTTTATTAATATCCATCGGTGTAAACTGACATTCCTAAGCGATAGCGGCAAGCCTCATTTGCGCGGCGCAGACAGGAAGCCGACTTTATCACGCACATCGGCCATAATTGGGGCCGCGATCGCACGGGCGCGTTGTGCGCCATCGGCCAAAATAGCGTCGACATGGTCGGGCGCCGCCATCAGCCTCTGCATTTCAGCTGTGATCGGTGACAATTTTTCGACCGCCACATCTGTCAGCGCGTTTTTCAACGCCGAGAATTGCGCCCCGGCAAATTCCGCCACCGTCGCTTCAAGCGACTGGTCGGCCAGTGCCGCATAAATTCCGAGCAGGTTTTGCGCCTCGGGGCGACCTTCGAGCCCGTCTTTATCTTCGGGCAAAGCATCGGGGTCGGTTTTGGCTTTACGAATTTTCCGGGCGATATCGTCAGCGCTATCCGACAGCGTGATGCGCGACATATCAGAGGGGTCGGATTTCGACATTTTATTTGTTCCGTCGCGCAAAGACATAACGCGCGTCGCGGGGCCTTGGATTAGCGGCTCCGGCAGCGGGAAAAATCCCGGCCCCCCCTCGGCCGCATCAAAATCATTATTGAATTTCTGGGCTATATCGCGCGCTAATTCGAGATGCTGTTTTTGATCTTCGCCCACCGGAACATGCGTCGCCTTATAAAGCAAAATATCTGCCGCCATCAGATTGGGATAAATATAAAGACCAACGGATGCGTTTTCTCGGTGCTTGCCGGCCTTTTCTTTAAACTGGGTCATCCGGTTCAGCCAACCAATGCGGGCGACACAATTCAAAACCCAAGCCAACTCGGTGTGCTCTGGCACTTGGCTTTGGTTAAAAATAACATGCGCCTTGGGGTCGACGCCAGCAGCTATAAAGGCGGCCGCCACTTCGCGAGTCTGGCGCACCAAGTCTTGCGGGTCTTGCCACACAGTGATGGCGTGCAGATCAACAACGCAATACAAACATTGATGCGTTGCTTGCAAGGCCACAAAATTACGAATGGCGCCGAGATAATTTCCTAAATGCAAATTGCCCGTTGGCTGCACGCCCGACAAAACCCTTAAGGTCTGGTTTGGATCCGTCATCATTGCCTCTCTCTCTGCCGCGTTTATGACCAATTCTGCAGATCAGCGCAAGCGCCGAAGATCCGCTGGCCGCGCGCCACCAATCAACACGGCGAGAAGGCCATAGACCAAACCGCCAACCCCCACCAGCGCTAAAACATAAACCAGTAGAGGCCCAAAGCCAGTCGGCGGCGGCACATGCGCCTGCGCATAAGATAAAGCCATGGCCATGACCAGAGCCGCCAATAGCTGCCCCACCAAATGCACAACGAGCGGCCGATCGAAACGCCAATAGCCCCGCGCATAAATCCGTATGAACATAAAACACAAGGTCAGCCATCCCGCGGCCGAGGTCGCCAGCGCAATCGCCAGATGCCCCAAGCTATCAAACAGCGCCAAGCTCAAAGCAATGTTCAAGACGACGCCGCAGGCGCCATCGATTAGCGGTGAGCGGGTATCCTCGCGGGCAAAAAAGGCGGGCTGCACGATCTTAATCAGAACAAAGGCTGGCAGACCCAAACAGAAGGCGCGAACGGCCAAGGCCGTTGCTGCGCGGTCGGCGGTCGCAAAGGCGCCCCGCTCAAAAAACAATTGCACCAAAGGGTCGGACAAAATAAATAGGCCAGCGCTTGCTGGAATGGTAAGCACCATGGCGAAAAACACCGCTTGGCTTTGGCTGGCGCGGGCCTTGGTGTCATCGCCAGCCGCCAAATCGCGCGCCAAACTCGGCAACAGCGCGACACTGAGCGCCACGCCGATCACCCCCATGGGTAGTTGATACAGCCGGTCGGCATAATAAAGCCACGCCGCCGCACCGCTTTGCGCCGTCGCGATTGAGGTGCCAATCAGCAGATTAATTTGACCAATGCCAGCCGCCAAAATCCCAGGCACGGCGAGGCGCCATAATTTCCGCACATCGCCATCGAGCTGCGGACGCGCCAGCGGCACAGTAATGCCGCGCCGCGCCGCCGCGATCACGACCCATAAAAACTGCACCGCCCCAGCAAGCGCCACCCCCCAGATCAAAAACCCGAGCGGCATCGCTTGTAAAAAAGCGGCGGCGGCGAGCGAGGCAATCAAAACAAGGTTCAACAAAACCGGCGCAAAGGCGGGGGCAAAAAAAGACCCGCGGGCGTTTAAGATGGCGGCGTAAAAGGCAAGCAGAGACATAAACACCAAATATGGAAATGTGATCCGCGCATGATAGACAGCCAGATCAAACTGCGTCGGGTCTTGCGTAAAACCTTGCGCAATCGCCATGACCAACGCCGGCATGAAAATCTGGGCAGCGGCCGTGAAGATCAATAAGGCTGCGAGCAAGACAGATAACACCTTGGCGGCAAACTGGCGCGCCGCAACTTCACCATCGGCTTCGAGCCGGCGGGCATAAAGCGGCACAAAGGCGGCACTAAACGCGCCCTCGGCAAATAACCGTCGAAACAGGTTTGGCAAGCGGAAAGCGACGACAAAAATATCCGCGAGAGGGCCGGCGCCCAAAGCCGCGGCGATCATAATATCGCGCAACAGGCCAGTGACACGACTAATCATTGTGGCCCCGCCAATCGAGGCGGCGGCGGCTCCTAAACCTTTACGCGGACGCAACTGTGTGGTCATGCAACTCTCTCGCCTCGGCGCGCGGGGCTGGCCCCAGCAACCGGATCAGCAATAATATCCTTCAGTCGCGCCACCAAGCGGGCTTTTTTCGACGGGTTGATAATTTTGTGCCCGACCAGATCGGTGACATAAAACACATCGACGGCGCGCTCGCCAAAAGTCGCGACCCGCGCCGCTGTGATCGACACATTTTGATTAAATAAGTCACGCGTCAAGGCATGCAACAGGCCAGGGCGGTCAAGTCCCGTGACTTCAATTACCGTAGCTTGATCCGACAGATCATTGTCGATCCGCACGCGCGGCGAGACATTAAATGCATTTAATTTGCGTACACCGCGCGGCGCCGCAAAATGTTCGGGCGGCAACAGCTCACCCATCAGAACAGCGTTTATGGTTTTGCGTAACCTCGTACCGCGTTGACCATCAAGCGGCCCCTCGACCTCTGGATCGCGAACAAAAAGCGTGTCAACCGCCATGCCATCGCGCGTCGTGGTGATGCGAGCATCGAGAATAGTGAGCCCCGCGACGGCGCAGGCGCCAGTCAAACGGGCAAACAAGCCCGGATGGTCGGTGCCGATAAAAGTAAGGGCGGTGACACCGCGGCCCGCATCATAATGGAAGTCGATCACCATGGGGGCTGTCTCGGCCTGCTCGAGAAGATCGACATGCCGCCGCTGCGTTTCAATATCGAAATTCAGCCAATAGGCGTCTTGATGGCGGCGCAGATAGTGCTCGATCCAATCTTCTGACTTGTCCGAAATTTTTTCGGCCAGCGCCTCGCGCGCGGCTTGAAGCCGCAACTGGCGATTGGCCATCGAGCCGCCCCCCGTCAGCACGGCTTCCGCCTCAAAATATAATTCGCGCAGCAATTGATCTTTCCAGCCATTCCAAACCCCAGGGCCAACCGCTTGGATATCGACAACAGTCAGCACAAAAAGATGTTGCAACTGTTCCACGGTTTGCACAAAGCCAACAAAATCTTCGATCGTTTTTGGATCACCAAGATCACGCCTTTGCGCGATATCGCTCATCACCAAATGATATTCGACAAGCCAAGCCGTGAGAGCTGTCTCATCGGCCGAAAAACCAAGCCGTGGCCCCAAGCGGCGAGCAATTTTTGCCCCCGCTTGCGAATGATCCTCGGGGCGCCCCTTGGCGATATCGTGCAACAACACCGCGAGATAAATCACCCGACGGTTAATCGTCGTCGCCATTAACCGTGTCGGCAACGGCATCGCTTCGCCCACGGCACCGCTGTCAATTTCAGCCAAAATGCCGATGGCCCGCAGCAAATGTTCGTCCGCCGTATAATGGTGATACATATTAAACTGCATCATCGCCACGATGCGGCCGAAATCGGGAATGAAGCGACCGAGCACACCGGCCTCGTTCATCCGTCTCAAGGTGCGCTCGGGGTCTTTTTTCGATGTCAAAATATCGAGGAAAAGCTTATTCGCTTCCTCAGATTTTTGCAGGTTGCGGTCGACCAATGATAGCACGCGGGTCAAAAGCCGCATCGTGTCGGGGTGAATATCGAGACCGAAACGATCGGCCAGCGCAAAAACGCGGATCATATTGACCGGATCGCGCTCGAAAATATTTTTTTGTTTGGCGTTCAAGCGGCCGGTTTCAATAACAAAGCCATGTACATGTTTTTCCCGACGGAATAGCGCCGGCAGGCGCGACAGCCGGCCTTTTTTGGTTTGCTCCTCTTCCAGCGCGGCGCAAAAAATGGCCGTCAGATCGCCGATATTCTTCGCAACAAGAAAATATTGCCGCATTAATTTTTCTACCGGGTTCAGCCCCGCAGAAGCACGCACATGCATACGCTTGGCCAGCTCGGGCTGAACATCAAAGCTCAACCGCTCCTCCGCCCGACCTGCCAAAAAATGCAAATGGCACCGAACCGTCCATAAAAATTGTTCGCAGTTGCGGAACAGGCTCAGCTCATCGGCGGTCAGCACGCCCGCATCGACAAGCTGCCCGAGGCGGTCAACGGCGTAGCAATATTTGCCAATCCAAAACAGTGTGTTGAGGTCGCGCAACCCCCCTTTGCCTTCTTTCAGATTTGGCTCAACCAAGTAGCGTGACCGACCCGCTTGCTCATGGCGTTTGTCGCGTTCTTCCAATTTAGCGGCAACGAAGTCGCGGCTGGTCCCGCGCATAACCTTTTGCTCGAAGGCCTTCCGAAATTTTGCAAAGAGATCCTCCTCGCCCCACAATAAACGTGCCTCGAGCATGGCCGTGCGCACCGTCATATCGTCTTGCGCTTGCGCGACACAATCGGCGATCGATCGCGTCGCATGCCCGACCTTGAGCCCGAGATCCCAAAGCATATAGAGAATAAACTCCACAAATTGCTCGGCCGCGGCATTGCGCTTATAGGGCAACACAAAAAGCAAATCGACATCCGAATATGGCGCCAGCTTGCCGCGGCCATAGCCGCCCACCGCAACCACGGCAACTTTTTCTTCGGCCGTCGGGTTGGCTAAGCGCAACTCGTGGATCATCGTATAATCAGCAAGTGCGCCGATCAGCTCATCCATCACGGCGCTTAAATAGCCGGCACATTTATCGCCCTTGATCTTGCCGCCCTCCAGACGCTCGCGAACGTAATCCTGTCCCGCCGCCAGCGTCTGTTTCAAAATTGCGAGAACCGCGGCGCGCGCCGCCGCGTCTTGACCGCGATGCGCGCGCGCAATTTCGGTCAACGCAAGGCGGAGTTTTTGCCCATCGAGAACAGTTTTCGGCAATTGCATTTTTTTCATACCGCGCAATATAGCGCATTATTCGTCTTTTAGCATTCTTCTCAAACGATAGAGCCAATCGAGAGCCTCACGCGGTGACAATTGATCGGGATCAATATCCGCCACCACCTCGCGTAATTTGTCGATGCTGGGCGGGGGCGGTGCATTGACCTGAAACAGCGGCAAGCCATCGAGCGACGCTGTCAAGGTCGAGGCGCCTCGATTTTCTTCCAACGTCGCTAAAATCTCTTTCGCCCGTTGTGTGACAGCGCTGGGCAGGCCAGCAAGCTCAGCAACATGAATGCCATAAGAACGATCGGCGGCGCCTTTGCCAACTTCATGCAAAAAGACGAGGCTACCCGCATGCTCCTTGACCCGCATGGTGATATTATCGAGGCGGACGAGACGCTCTTGTAGCGCCGTCAGCTCGTGGTAATGCGTCGCAAAAATCGTTCGGCAACCAATAATGTCATGCAAATATTCAATACAAGCCCACGCCAAGGACAAGCCGTCAAAGGTCGCTGTACCGCGCCCAATTTCATCTAATATCACAAGACTACGCGGCGTCGCTTGTTGTAAAATCATCGCCGTCTCAACCATCTCAACCATAAAGGTCGAGCGGCCGCGCGCCAGATCATCGGCGGCGCCGACGCGCGAGAACACGCGATCGACAAGACCCAGCTCCGCCGCCTGCGCCGGAACAAAACTGCCGATTTGCGCCAAGATTGCGATCAAGGCATTTTGACGGAGAAAGGTCGATTTCCCGGCCATATTCGGGCCCGTCAGCAACAATAATTGTGCCCCATCCGACGCCGTCAAACTGCAGTCATTGGCGATAAAAGGTTTATTCTCAGCCGCCAGTGCGCGCGCTACGACGGGGTGCTGGCCTGCCGCAATGTCAAACCGCAAATCGCTATAAAATTGTGGACGCACCCAATCGCGTTCGATCGCCAGATGCGCCAAGGCGCTGAGCGTGTCGACCAAAGCTAGCTCTTGCGCGATGCGCTCGAGCGGCGACGCGGCGGCAATCATTTGCGCCCGCAAGGCGGCATAAATTTCATGCTCGCGGTGCAGGGCCGTTTCCGCGGCGCGGCTAATCTGCCCTGCGAGATCAGCCAGGTCGCGGGTTGAGAAACGCACCGAATTGGCCAAGGTCTGGCGATGAATAAACTCTTCAACAAAAGGCGGGCTTTGTAATTTATCAGCCTGTCCCGCCGGCACATCAATGTGATACCCCAATACCGCATTATATCTAATCTTCAGCGCCTTGATGCCTGTGGCATCGCTATAGCGTTGCTGCAAGGCGGCAATAACGCGGCGACTTTCATCGCGCAGACTGCGGGCCTGATCGAGCGCCGCGTCATATCCGGCACAAACGAAATTTCCATCGCGAATAATCAAAGGCGGCTGCGCTTCGATCGCCCGCTCAATCTCGGCCTGCAGCGCCAACAGATCGGCGCTCAAAGGCTGAGTCCAGGCTCCGAGCAACCTTGGCAAAGCCTCTCCCCCAGCCGGTTTTAAAACGTCAGCTATATTGCGATAGGCGGCAACCGCTTGGGCGATGGCGCGCAAATCGCGCGGCCCCGCGCGATCCATTACCATCCGCGACAAAGCGCGGCCGACATCTGACACGGTCTTTAAAATTTTAGTGATATCGTCGCTCGAGCGCCGATTGGTGGAAAAAAATGTGACCGCGTCAAGGCGGTCGTCGATCGGCGCCGCATCAATTAATGGCGCCGACAACCAAATTCCCAAAAAACCAGGTCCATGCCCGGTTACGGTAATTTAAATCGTGCCACAAAAAATAAAATTATAATCGCCACTCAGAGTTGG
>JAYODZ010000003.1:0-19119 GCA_038106515.1 Rhodobiaceae bacterium | reverse complement strand
CCCAACAACCGTGCTCCTGCCGCGGTTACGGTCATATCTATCGTCGCCAAAAGACTACCTTTAAAAGCGCCGCTCTGCGTGCGACTCAGTTCAAGGTTCAAGCGTGTCGCGGCATCGATTTCCATCGTCGCGCTTTGGCTGTCGAGCTGCGGCAGCTGCAAACGCAACGCCGTATCGATTTGCGTGGTTTGCAGGTAGTCGAGCAACATTGCCGCGGCCGCGCGCGGCGCCCGTGCCAAGGCTTCGGCCGGCGCGGACGACCCATAGCAAGCTTCAAAAAGCGCTCCGGCTTGCTCTGATAAACCATGCACATGATCGCGTTCGGTGACGACACTATCGGGGCAAGCTTGCGCAATTGCGGCTTGATAGGCGGCGCGGCTGGCGGCGGCGAGAATGATTTCGCTCGGCGCAATGCGTGCCAAATGCGCCGCCAAATCATGCGGCTTAATGCTAGCGAGCCAAAACTCGCCGGTCGACATATCCAACCAACCAAGTGCCGTTTCCTACGGCAGCAAGGGAAATTATAAAATTCTTGCGCCGCGATTTAAACAGGCCGTCCTCGCTCATGGTCCCTGGGGTCAGGCGGCGGACGACATCGCGGCGCACGACCGCCTTACTGCCGCGCTTTTTCGCCTCCGTTGGGTCTTCCATCTGCTCGCAGATAGCGACTTTGTGCCCGTTTCGGATGAGGCGATGCAAATAGCTCTCGGCAGCATGCACGGGCACGCCGCACATCGGCGTGTCCTCGCCGAGATGCTTGCCACGATGGGTTAGCGTAATATCGAGCGTTTGCGCGGCGACCACGGCATCGTCGAAAAACAGCTCGTAGAAATCACCCATACGATAAAACAGCAAATAATCAGCATGCGCTGCCTTTAGCGCTAAATATTGCTCCATCATCGGCGTTACGGCAGATGAGGCGGGTGAAGTCGAAGATGTCATGGCGGCAGTCTACCAGAGCATCACGCAGGAAAAAGGCTTGGCATGTGCAAAACTGAAATATTTTCACAGGAAGGGCGCTTGACCTTGTCCTTGCCGAAACAAGGGCTTAAAAGAGGTTAACAGTTACGGCGGGATCATTATGTCCGAAGATAAAAGTTTTACTGACCAGGAAGCGCTCCGCTTTCATACGCGGGGCAAGCCTGGCAAGCTCGAAATTGTGCCCACCAAACCGATGGCGACCCAGAGGGACCTCTCGCTGGCCTATTCGCCAGGTGTTGCTGTGCCGGTCAAGGCGATCGCCGAAAATCCCGATGCATCTTATGACTACACCGCCCGCGGCAATATGGTCGCCGTAATTTCGAATGGAACAGCGATTTTGGGATTGGGCAATTTGGGCGCCCTCGCCTCTAAGCCCGTGATGGAAGGCAAGGCCGTCCTGTTCAAGCGTTTTGCCGATGTTGACAGTATCGATCTTGAGGTCGACACCGAAGACAGCGATGAGTTTATTAATGCTGTACGCTACTTAAGCCCTTCCTTTGGCGGAATAAATCTCGAGGATATTAAAGCGCCCGATTGTTTCGTGATCGAGCAACGTTTGCGCGAAGTGATGGATATTCCGGTGTTTCACGATGATCAACACGGCACCGCAATCATTTGCGCCGCTGGGTTGATTAACGCTTTGCACCTCACAGGGCGCGATATAAAGACTGCGAAAGTGGTGGTAAATGGCGCTGGCGCAGCCGGAATTGCTTGTCTCGAGCTGATCAAAGCGATGGGGCTTCCCAATGAAAACGCTATTTTATGCGACACCAAAGGTGTGATTTACAAAGGTCGTAGCGAAGGCATGAACCAATGGAAATCGGCCCATAGCGTTGACACGGATCGCCGCACCTTGGCGGAAGCGCTAGACGGCGCCGATATTTTCCTTGGCCTGTCGGTTAAGGGCGCGGTCAATGAGGCGATGATTAAATCGATGGCGGATAAGCCGATTATCTTTGCCATGGCGAACCCCGACCCCGAGATTACCCCAGAGGAAGTTGCGCGCATACGCGCTGATGCGATTATGGCGACAGGGCGTTCGGATTACCCGAACCAAGTGAATAATGTGCTTGGCTTTCCTTATATTTTCCGCGGCGCACTCGATGTCCGGGCCAGCACAATTAATGATCCGATGAAAATTGCCTGCGCCGAAGCGCTGGCCACACTGGCGCGCGCCGATGTGCCCGACGAGGTTGCTGCCGCCTATAGCGGCGAGCGGCCGCGCTTTGGCCCCGATTACATCATCCCGGTGCCGTTTGACCCACGCCTCGTTGTCGAAATTCCCGTGGCCGTGGCACAAGCGGCAATGGATAGCGGCGTTGCTCGTAAACCAATTGTCGATATGGATCACTACCGCGAACAGCTATCGGCCCGCCTGAACCCGGCGGCGCGGTCGCTCCAAATCATCATCAACAAAGCCCGCAAACAGCCCAAACGGATGATCTTTGCCGAAGGCGAGCAAGAGCAAGTTATCCGTGCCGCCGTGGCGTTTAAAGATATGGGGCTCGGCGATCCTATCCTGATTGGCACCGAAAAAATCGTGCGCGATCAAATGTATAGCCTAGGCCTGCATGACCGCACCGACATCACCATTCACGACACACGCCTGTCGACCCGGCAAGACGCCTATACCGACTTTTTATATAAGCGCCTGCAGCGGCGGGGGCGTTTATATCGCGATGTTCAGCGCCTGGTCAGTAACGACCGTAATATTTATGGCGCCTGCATGCTGGCCAATGGCGATGCCGATGCCATGGTCACCGGCGTTACCCGCAATTATTCAATTGCGCTAGAAGAAGTGCGCGAAGTGATAGACCCGCGGCCTGGACATCGGGTCATCGGCGTCACCATGATGATTGCCCGCGGGCGCACCGTGATGGTCTCCGACACCAATGTCATCGATATGCCGAGCGGCGAAGAATTGGCAGATATTGCCATGCAAACCGCCCGTATGACGCGGGCGCTTGGCAACGAACCCCGCGTTGCGATGCTGGCCTATTCGACCTTTGGTCATCCAGAAGGCGATCGTTCGGTCTATGTCCGCGAAGCTGTACGGCTGCTCGATCAGCGCAAAGTCGATTTTGAATATGAAGGCGAAATGGCGGCCGATGTTGCTTTAAATCGCAACGCCATGAAACTTTACCCGTTCTGCCGTCTCAGCGAGCCGGCCAACGTGCTGGTCATGCCAGCAATCCACTCGGCGTCGATTTCGACAAAAATGCTCGAAGAGCTGGGTGGCGCAACAATGATCGGCCCGATCTTGTTGGGGCTAGAGCATTCCGTTCAGATCGCCCGCATCGGCTCGACAGCAACCGAGATTCTCAATATGGCCGCGATCGCCGCTTACGGGTTAGAAACCATCGATTAGCTATAATGCGCGATGTAGCGTTCCGCAGCCTGCTGCAGCGGGAGCAAAACAAACACGTCGGTTGTTCCAAAATCAGCATCTATCACGGCGCCCTCCCCGACCATGCAACCAGCACGGATGTAGCCGCGCAAAATCGGCGGCAAGCCCCGCAAGGCTTTGCGGTCGTCGAGCGTCTCGCGGCACAAGCGGTCCATGGCGACAAATTGTGCTGGCTGCGCCCGCACCCGCCAGGGGGCTGGGGCACTGAAATTATAATGCAGAAAACTCAAGGGTTCAGCAATCGCATCAATGTCGATGGTTGGGAAGGACGCGCACCCCATTAAGACATCGACATTATGGGTTTGAATATAGTTATAAAGACCCCGCCATAAACGGTCGATCGCATGTTTCGAGCGATAGGCTGGCGCAATGCAGGAGCGGCCCAATTCGAGAATGTTTAAGCCGCGACCAACCCCTTCGATCAGTGGCGTTAAATCAAACTCTTGCGCACTGTAAAACCCGTCGCGTGCACGCGCGCCCTGCAATAGTCGGTAGCAGCCAATCACAGTTTCGCCAGTCTCGAGCCGCGCCGCGGCGGTGACGCCCTCTGCCGTGCCATTGATGGTTAAAATGAGATGATCGCAGACCGCATCGAAACGATCATAATCGCGCCGCAAGATTGACTGCTTGGGCGTGGGTGTGGCTGACATTTCTTCGTAGAAAACCTGATACCGCAAGGCTTGCGCCGCGATCCGCTCACGCGGTGTGGTGGCTAAGCGCACCGCCATGACGCCACTTTGGTCGGCGAAGGGCAGGGGCGATATATTGGGGGATGCGGTGAAATTACGGTCGATTAAATCAAGTACCATTTGGTCTCCTTCGAATATCGCATGACATATGCGATTGGATTCTTATTTTTGTGTGACGCATCTGTGACAAACTCATGAAATATCCGCCCCCCATGAAGCGCCGTGCCGCCAGTTCAGAGCGGTCGCGACGGCGCTGGCGGCGATTTCGTCTTGATCTGCAAGATCGCTTAGCGAGCGCGCGACGCGCAACAGGCGGGCAAACCCCCGCGCCGATAATTGATCTTTAGCGACGACATGGTCGACAAGACGCTTGGCTTTGGGTTGCAAACGAATTTGCGCCATCAGCGCATCGCCGCTTAGGTCTTTGTTCAAACAGCCTTGTCGTTGTTTTTGGCGGGCGCGAGCTTGCTCAACGCGGCGCGAAATCTGCGCCGAGCTCTCACCCTGATCAGGTGAGATCATATCAATGAGTGGCACTGGAGGAACATGCAGCACCATATCAAAGCGATCGAGCAGCGGGCCAGAGATCGAGCTGACATAGTCGCGCCGACATTGCGGCACCCGCGGGCAGGCGCGTATCGGATCGTCGGCATAACCGCATCGACAAGGATTCATCGCGGCAATTAATTGAAACCGTGCTGGATAGGTAATATGCATGGCCGCGCGCGCAATATGCACCTGTCCCGTCTCGATCGGCTGGCGTAGCGAATCGAGCACATTGCGCGGAAACTCCGGCAACTCGTCGAGAAACAGAACACCATTATGCGCCAAGGATATTTCGCCGGGGCGGGCGGTGCGACCACCGCCAACCAAAGCCGCCATACTGGCCGAATGATGTGGTGCGCGATAGGGTCGGCGCCGCGCCAAAGTTTGTGATACGCCGTTGCGCGCGAGGCTCGCAATCATATTGACCTCTAGGGCCTCGGTTGCCGTCATCGGCGGCAGGAGTGACGGTAGCCGGCTTGCTATCATCGACTTCCCCGCGCCCGGGGGCCCAATCATCAAAACATTATGCTCGCCCGCAGCGGCCGCCTCGAGCATCAGCCGAGCTTCGCCCTGACCGCGCACATCGGCCATATCAGCGCCAGCACCATGCTCCTCAAGGGCCAGTGGGGCCGGCTCGGGAAGAAGTTGGCGGCCGCGCAAATGATCTATGAGCGCCAGCAAATGCGGTGCGGCCACAAGCCCAGGTGACGTGTGGGGCATGCCGGCTAATGCCGCCTCGCCGCCATTGGCCAGCGGGCAAATCAAGCCCATGCCCAAAGCATGTGCTGCTACCGCCGCTGGCAGACAGCCGGGGACGCCGCGACAACTACCATCGAGCCCCAGCTCGCCCATCACCACCAGTTCCGCCAATTGCTCTTGCGCCAAAACGCCCATGCTTATCAGCAACCCCAAAGCGATAGCGAGGTCGTAATGGCTACCTTCTTTCGGCAGATCAGCGGGTGACAAATTGATCGTGATGCGTTCAAAGGGCAGGGCGAGCCCCGCGACATGCAAGGCCGCGCGCACACGCTCGCGGCTTTCCGCAATCGATTTATCAGCAAGACCGACGACGGTAAAGGCATGCTGCCCTGGCGCTAAATGCACCTGAACATCAACCAGAACCGCCTCCATGCCATGAAAAGCAAAGGTTTTTACGAGCGCTACCATTCTTATTTTTCTCTCGTGGCGGCCAGATTACCATGTTAAAGTTAAGTTCCAAGCGTAATTTTGCTTGACTGCCCTCGTCGGTTTATTAAATTTTTAATGTTCTGGGGTTTAGAAGCGTGTTTGGTAAGAAAATTGTACCTATCGCCATTGGTGATTTATTTGAAGAGTCGCTCGCCGGCTCAAAGAAGTTATTTGCCGCCCTCAACATGCAAGCCCGCGATGCCGCGTCCGTAAAATCCGTCTGGGCAGTCGACGAACTTGTCTTGTTCAATGATCTCGAACATGCGCGGCTTATTGCACGGGATACTGGAGAAAGCCGCCTAATTGCGATTGCAATTCTTCAAGAAGAAAAAACCTATAAAAAAATCAAGCCGGCTTAACCCGCCTTAAAAGCCCGCAGAGCGGCGGGTCTCGATCGCATCCCAAATTAGACCGCCAATATCTGGGCCGCCGAAATTTTTAATCTCGCGAATACAGGTGGGGGACGTGACGTTAATCTCAGTCAACAACCCGCCAATAACATCAATACCAGCAAAAATAAGCCCCATCTCGCGCAACAGCGGGCCAATTTCGGCGGCAATTTCATGATCTCGCTCGGTTACCTCGGCAAGCTCTGGACGACCCCCAACATGAACATTGGAGCGGGCATCGCCAGCTGCGGGAATCCGATTTAAAGCGCCAACCGCTTCGCCCTCAACTAAAATCACGCGCTTATCGCCAGCCCGCACCGCTGGCATATAGGCTTGCGCAATGACTTGCTCGCGGCTGGTTTTTAGAAACATCTCGAGCAAGGAATTAAAGTTTTCGTCGTCCGGCCGCACCCGAAAAATGCCGGCGCCGCCATTACCATAAAGTGGCTTCAAAATGAGGTCTTGATGTTCGGCGCGGAAAGCGGCCAACTCTTGCACGTCGCGGGTAATCAGCGTCGGCGGCATCAAATGCGGAAACCGCGTCACCAAAAGCTTTTCTGGCGCATTGCGAACCGCGCGCGCATTATTCACGACCAACACCTTATCCTCCAGCGTGTCGAGAAAATGCGTTGTCGTAATGTAATGCATATCGAAAGGCGGGTCTTGCCGCAGCAAAATCACATCAAATGTATCAAGCCAAGCGCTCTCCGCCGAACCCAGAGCGAAGTGATCGCCGCGCAGATCTTGCACCTGCAAAGATTGAACCCGCGCGCGCACGCGGCCATTCACCATCGCCAACCGGTCGGGCAGATAATAAAATAGGTCATGCCCGCGGCTTTGCGCCTCGAGCGCTAAAGCAAAGCTGGTATCTCCCGCAATATCGATCCCCGCAATCGGATCCATCTGAATAGCAACACGCAAGCTCATGGTCTCTTCCTCATTCGTCTGGCGCCTCGGCCAAAGGCAAACTTTGCTTCTTTATGGCATCCCATCATATATCCGCCAAACATCTTTTTGATGCCGTGGCACAGGGCTACACAAAACACAATCAAAGCGCCATACCAAATTTGCGAGTTCTGGCCGCTGCGCCACAAAATCGCTCGCCGCGGCATAAATCCGCCGCCACTGTTGCGGCGTAATTGCATAATCAAGACGGTGATGAGCCTGGCGAAACTTCACCTCAATAAAAATCAACACGGAACCGCGCATCATGATCAAATCGATCTCGCCACGGCGACTGCGAAAATTACGGGCCAGCAGGCGGTAACCTTTAATTGTCAAGAACAGCAAGGCGCCCCATTCGGCGATAAAGCCAAATTTCTGAGCGCGCCGGCGGGTCATGTCTCAGCACGCAGCTGTAAAGCGCGGGCGTAGACGTCTTTACGCGACAGGCCATAGCGCAGCGAAACCTCGAGTGCAGCATCCTTGACGGTCAATTTTTCCAAGGCCGTCAAAATCGCTTGATCTAGGCTGTCTTGCTGAACCGCCGGGCCACCCTCGAGATGAAACAAAACCACACACTCGCCACGCGCATCTTCGGCGAAATGCGCCGCCAGCTCGGCGGGAGTGCCAGCTCTAATTTCTTCAAATTTTTTGGTCATTTCGCGCGCGACGACAGCGCGGCACGAGCCCAAAACACTGGCCATATCGTTTAACAAACTGGCCAAGCGCTTGGGGCTCTCGAACACAATAATCGTGCCGAGGTCGCGCGACAACGAAGCTAATGCGGCACGCCGCGCCGCCGCTTTTGCCGGCAAAAACCCGAGAAAGGTAAAGCGGTCACTGGGTAAACCCGAAGCACTCAAGGCTGCGATCGGCGCTGATGCTCCCGGCACCGGATGCACTGCATAGCCAGCCGCAACCGCTTGCTTAATAACCCGATAGCCAGGATCCGAGATCACCGGCGTTCCGGCATCACTGACCAGCGCAAGAACTTTACCCGCCGCTAAGGCCTGCAAAACTTCTTGCGCAACCGCCTCTTCATTATGCTCGTAACAAGCCTGCAGGCGTGCCTTCACGCCGTATATTGTCAAAAGCTTGCGCGTTACGCGCGTGTCTTCACACAAAATCAGGTCCGCACCCCTTAAAACATCAAGTGCTCGCAAAGTAATATCGCGCGCATTGCCAAGTGGCGTCGCAACAATGTAAAGCCCGGCAGGCACTGGGCTCGGCTCGTCGATTGTGCGTTCTGTCATCCGTCCATCCCTAAAGGGTGATTTTTCACCGTGGCAAGAGCGCGCCACAGTCCTGCCTTTATTTGCGCTTCCACTCAGTCTATACAAAAGATGCGGGATTTAAACAGCGGAGTCATTGTGCAGCGCCTTACGCTTTTCTTTATAAGCCTTTTATGCCTGAGCCTCATTGCTTGCGCCGGCCCAGACCAAAGCAGTCGTGGCGCTGGCGAGAGCGTCTTTGGTCAATCGCGGTTTCCGTCGCCGGGGCGAGCGGGCGGCGGCGGCGGCATAGCAGGCGGAGCGCGCAGCGAAGGCGCTGTTGCCGTTGCAGTCTTGCTCCCCTTCAACAGCCCCGATGAGGACATTCAGGCGCTGGCCGTCGATCTGTTTCACGGCATCGAGTTGGCCTTATTCGATCTCGGTCTAGAAAATATCGCGCTGTTAGTCGAAGACACGCAAGGCACCGATACCGGCGCCGCCTTAGCCGCGCAAAATGCCGTGCGCCGCGGCGCGGACATCGTTATTGGCCCATTATTTTCGCACGCCATTGCCGCCGCGACGCCGGTTTTGCAACGCGCCAATATTCCAGCTCTAGCGCTATCAAACGACCGTCGCTACGCCGCTGACGGCGTCTGGGTGCTCGGCCATCTCCCCGAGCAACAAATCGAGCGCATTGTCATCCAAGCTACGCAAAAAGGACTGACGCGGTTTGCTGTCTTGCTGCCAGAGAATGCTTATGGTGCTTGGCTGAACGATATTATTGAGCCGATTATTGTTTATTATGGCGGCCGCGTAGTGGTGCGCGAGCAATACCCCGCGGATGCACAGGACATGTTCGAGCCTGTGCAAAGATTAGCTTTTTACCAAGAGCGTAAAACCGCACACCAAAAAGAAATGGAGCGCTTGACAGCAATTGCCGATGCGTTGGTGCCGGAGACGACGGATGAGAACCAGCGCATGAAAAAACTAAAAATTATTGCGCCCGAAACCGCCGCGGCGCTCGAGGCGCTAGCGCGCAGCGAAACAATTGGCGAAATTCCTTATGACGCAGTTTTAATGCCTGACGGCGGCTTGAACTTACGCAATCTGGCGCCCCTATTGCCGTATTTTGACGTCGACCCCAAACATATCAAATTTCTCGGCTCTTCCTTGTGGGATGACGACGCCTTAATGAAAGAGCCGCCCTTGCACGGCGCTTGGTTCCCTGCCGCCAACCCCGAAGGCTGGCAAGTGTTCGCATCGCATTTCGAACAGAATTATGGTCGGCGGCCCTTGCGGGCTGCGAGCCTTGGCTATGATGCGTTGAGCCTAATTGGCACGCTCGCCCAAATTGGCGGGCGTAAGCCGTTTTCCGAGCGCGTGATGACAGACGCGCGCGGCTTCGGCGGCATTGATGGGCCGTTACGCTTAATGCCCGACGGCACCAACCAACGTAGCTTCGCGGTCATGGAAATCAGTAGCAAGCGCTTCAAACCGATCGCGCCATCGGCGGCGAGCTTTGCCCTCTGGCAAAATCAACGCGACGAAGCGCATCTCAACGCTGAAACCCTGACCCGCATGCCGGAAATTAGCTGGCAAGGTGGCGCCCGTTTGCCGACGCCTGCCGTTTCGTGGGGGGCGGGTTCAGCCGGCCAATAGCCGCCCGAGGCTATAGTCCACAAACTTTCGCCCCTCTGGGGTCGCACGCAAATGCGTCTCGGTCTCCACGAGCAAGCCAGCGTTGATCAGTTGTTGCTTTTCGCGCAGATCAAGGGTGACGCCAATAGCCGCTGCCTGCTGCAACACCTCCTGCGCCACGCCCTCAACAAGTCGCAAACCAAGAAAGATCCGCTCTTCCGCCGCCTCTTGCGGCGATAGACGGTCAAATCGGCCCCACTGATACGTCGTCGCCTCCGCGTTCAATATCCACTGCGCCGGATCACGCGGCATCTCTGTCGCGTGGCGATAGCCGCCACTCGAAATACGGCCATGAGCGCCTGGCCCGATGCCAATATAATCGCCGCCGCGCCAGGTTGCGACATTGTGCCGACACTCCGCTCCGGGTCGCGCGTGGTTCGATATCTCGTAAGCCGGCAATCCATGCGCCGCCATCATCGCCCCCGACAGATCATAAAGATCAGCGGCCTGCTCGCCAGGCAGAGGCGAAAGATCGCCGCGCGCGGCGCGATAGCCGAAACTCGTTTCCGGCTCGATGGTCAATTCATAGAGCGAGACATGCACCGGCGCACAGGCCAAAAGCTGGTCAAGCTCGGCTTGCCACGCCGAGGCGCTTTGCTGCGGCCGCGCATAAATTAAATCGGCCGAGTGCACGGGAAAAATATCTTGCACCATTTGCAACGCCGCCAAGGCCTCCGCCGCATTGTGGTGCCGGCCGAGAAATTTCAACGCCGCATCGTCAAGCGCCTGAAGGCCGAGCGACAGACGCGTCACTCCGGCCACCGCCAGTTGTTGTAAGTAAGAGCGCTGCAAACCATCGGGGTTTGCCTCCAAGGTTATTTCAGCGTCAGGCATCAAACCAAAGCTCCGCTCGATGCTCTGTAATATCCGCTCAACCAAAGCGGGCGACATTAAAGACGGGGTGCCGCCGCCGAAGAAAACACTGCTGACTGGGCCAGCGCAGTGCGCGCGGGCGGCGGCCAAATCGGCTTGATAAGCGGCGTGCCACAGCGCCTCATCAACGGCGCGGTTTTTGTAGACATTGAAATCACAATAGGGGCAGACCTGCAGACAAAAGGGCCAATGCACATAAACCCCCATCGATGGGACATCACTGGTCAAAGCAGTCCTCGACCAATTGGCGGAAGGCATCAGCGCGATGCGACATGGCGTGCTTGGCCTGAGGGTCGATCTCGCCAAATGTCTCGGCCATGCCCAAGGGTTGAAACACTGGGTCATAACCGAAACCACGCGTCCCCCGCGGCGGCCAAACCAGCGCCCCATCGACACGCCCTTCATAAGATTTCACGACACCATCGGGCCAGGCGAGGCTCAGAGCGCAGATAAAATGCGCCGCCCGCGAAGCATCCACTTGCTCTGCCAGCGCCGCCTCGACGCGTTGCATGGCATAAGCAAAATCGCGCGCGCCATCAGGGCGCTCGGCCCAGCGCGCCGAATAAATACCCGGATCGCCACCCAGCGCTGGGACGACAAGGCCACTATCATCGGCGAGCGCGGGAAGCTTGCTAGCGCTCGCGGCGGCCCGCGCTTTTAATTCGGCATTGCCGATAAAGCTGGCTTCGGTTTCCTCTGGCTCGGGTAGCCCGAGATCGCCAGCGCTGATGGTCTCCATATGAAACGGCGCCAGCAAGTCGGCGATCTCTCGCACCTTTCCCAGATTGTGACTGGCGACAACCAAGGTTCCAGGCGCGAGTTTGCGGTTCATGCGCCGTGACCGATCGCTTGCTTCTGCTTTTCGACAAGCGTTGCAATGGCCGTCTTGGCCAGCCCCAAAAGAGCGGCGAATTCATCCTCGCTAAAAGCCTCTCCTTCGGCCGTCGCTTGAATTTCCACAATCTGCCCGCCGCCCGTCATGACAAAATTGCCATCCGTATCGGCGACGCTGTCTTCGGCATAGTCAAGATCAGCAACCGGCGTGCCTTCATATATGCCGCAAGAAATCGCCGCAACATGGTCGCGCAAAACATTTTGTGTAATGGCGCCCGACTGACGGAGGCGATCAAGGCAAAACCACAAGGCGACCCACCCGCCCGTAATTGAGGCCGTGCGGGTGCCGCCATCGGCTTGGATAACATCACAATCAATGGTGATTTGCCGCTCGCCAAGCGCGGACAAATCAGCGACCGCCCGCAAGGAGCGGCCAATCAAGCGCTGAATTTCTTGCGTCCGGCCCGACTGCTTGCCCGCCGCCGCTTCGCGCCGCATCCGATCGCCAGTCGCCCGCGGCAGCATGCCATATTCGGCGGTAATCCAACCCTTGCCGCCGCCCCGCAACCACGGCGGCACTCGCTCTTCGAGCGACGCCGTACACAAAACATGGGTGTCACCAAATTTGATAAGGCACGACCCCTCCGCGTGTTTGGAAACGTGCGGCGTAATCGATATTTCACGAAGAGCATCGGCTTTGCGGCCAGAAGGTCGAGACATAAGACACCTTTGCGTTGCATTTTAATCAGTGCCAGATGTACCGATTTAAGGCCGAAGGGGCAAGCCCGTCATATATTTCGCGGACCGCCTCTGGGATTTTGCGCCCGCATCGCCTACATATTAACCCATGACACAATTATCGGGATTGAGCGCACGCGCGCGGCAAATTTTTCGTCTCATCGTTGAGAACTATCTCGAGACCGGCGATCCTGTTGGCTCAAAGGCGCTGGTCAATGGCCTTGGCGAAAGCCTATCCTCAGCCTCAATTCGCAGCACCATGGCGGAGCTGGAAAATCTCGGGCTACTTTACGCCCCGCATGTCTCTGCTGGCCGCCTCCCGACCGAGCAAGGCTTGCGTTTATTCGTCGATGGCTTACTGCAAATTGGCGAGCTCAGCGCCGATGAGCGCGCCGATCTGGCGCCGGCATTAGGCGCCGGGCAAGAGCTAGGTGATGTCGTCACACAAGCGGTTGAGAGCCTGACCGGCTTGAGCCAATGTGCCAGCTTGGTGGTGGTACCCAATCAAGCTGAAGCGATCAAACATATCGAGTTTGTTCCCGTGAGCCGGCAGCAATTGCTGGTCGTGCTGGTCGACGGCAGCGACCGCGTCGAAAACCGCTTGGTCAATTGGCCCGAAGGTATCACCCACGCCAATCTGGTGGCGGCAGGAAATTACCTGAACGCACGGCTCAAGGGGCGTAGCTTGGATGACTTGCGGGCCTCAACTGAACAAGAAATTAAGCGCGCCGAAGCCGAGCTTGATGCTCTGAGCGCGCGCGTGATTGAGGCCGGCCTCGCCGAATGGGGCGGCGGCGGCATCAACGCGTTCGGCCGCAATGATGCGATTTTAGATAAAACGCTGATCGTCCGCGGACAGGCGAATTTGTTGAATAATCTGGCCGCCAATGAAGATCTCGAGCGCATTCGCATTCTGTTCGACGATCTCGAGCGCAAAAAAGATATTATCGGGCTTTTATCAAATGCTGAAGAAGGAAGCGGGGTTCGCATTTTCATTGGTTCAGAAAACAAGTTGTTCTCGCTGTCGGGTTCGAGCTTGATCGTCAGCGGCTACCGCGATAAAGAACGCAGGGTCGTCGGGGTTCTCGGGGTCATTGCGCCAACGCGCAGCAATTATGCCCGCCTCATCCCCTTAGTGGATCATACGGCGCGCCTCGTATCGCGCGCGCTTGGTGTTGTAGAAAAGGACTAAAGGATCGTTATGAGCGAAACAGATAAAAACGAAACCGAACAGCCACAAGAGACCTCGGCGCAGGATCCGCAGGTCGAGACCAGCCCCGAAGCAAGCGCGGAAACAGAGGCGCCCGCTGCGCCCGAAGAGGTCACGCCGCCCTCGCTGGAAGACCAGCTCGCCGAGAGCAATGATCGCCTGTTGCGTTCGCTGGCAGAATTGGAAAACACCCGCCGTCGCGCCGAGCGTGACCGCATCGAAGCCCAGCAATATGGCATGATGCGATTTGCCCGCGACATGCTCTCAGTTATCGACAATATGGAGCGCGCCCAGCTAGCCCTCGGCGACAATGCCGAGATCCCTGACAATCTCAAAGCCGTCATGGAGGGTATTGTCGCGACCGAGCGAGATCTGCGGTCGATTTTGGAACGCCACCACATCATCGCCATCTCCCCGAAGGGCGAAAAATTCGACCCTAATTTTCACGAGGCTATGTTTGAGGCTCCCGGAACCGGTGCCGATGCTGGCACTGTTATTGAAGTGGTTGAAACTGGCTACCGGATCGGCGAACGGTTGTTGCGGCCTGCGCGGGTCGGCATTGCTAAGGACTAATAGCTAGTCGGGCTTTGTTACGCGTCGCAGGGTTAAATTGATCCGCCCACCCTCGGCGAACGGCCGATGCGCCGCCAGCACGGTCGATGAACCATGAAAAATGCGATCAATGCCATGGAAATAATGGCGCGCGGGGCCACCAAAGGTAAAAACATCACCGGAATGAAGTTTCAGCGATCGCGTTGGCCCTTTGCGCGTGGCGCCGCCCATTCTGAAGGTCGCGCTATCGCCCAGCGATATGGACACCACCGGCGCGTCAAGCGCCGCTTCATCGGCATCTCGGTGCAGACCCATTTTTGATTGCGCCTGGTTATAGTAATTCACCAAGCAGCATTCGGGGGGTGCGTGATAGCCAGTGACATCGAACCACAGATCCAGTAAGGGCGCTGGGATCACCGGCCAGTCGGCGCCGGTCTGCGGGTGCTGCGTTTGATAGCGGTAACCGTCGCGGTCAGACACCCAGCCCAAATCCCCCAAATTGGTCATTAAAATCGACCAGGGCTGCCCCGTTCGGGGCATGGTCGGGCGAAAAAACGGTGCTTGCATAAGCCTTTGCGTGAGGTCGGCCAAAATGGCATTTTGCGCCAGGCGATCCCAATATCCTGCTATATAATTCGTCCCATCACCCAACATATTGTGGCTCCAAAGAAAATTACCGCCTGTCTTGTAGCCTCGCACATGGTTCCCTATATAGAGGGCATGCGGAAAGCCTTTTTAGGCTGCCGAATAAGCAATTTAGCTGGTGCGGCCATTGTGTCCACAGCATTGAGTGAGGAAAAACAAATGGGAAAAGTCATCGGGATTGACCTAGGGACAACAAATTCATGTGTCGCGATTATGGAAGGCGCAACGCCGCGCGTTATTGAAAATGCCGAAGGCGGGCGGACAACACCGTCCATGGTTGCATTTTCCGACGACAATGAGCGGCTCGTTGGCCAGCCTGCAAAACGGCAAGCGGTTACCAATCCCGGCAATACGTTGTTTGCCATCAAACGCCTGATTGGACGCAACTATGACGATCCGGAAACCCAGAAGGACAAACAAGCTGTCCCCTATAATATTGTGAAGGCCGATAATGGAGACGCTTGGGTTGAGGCCCGCGACGAGCGCTATTCGCCGTCGCAAATTTCCGCCTTCATCTTGCAAAAAATGAAGGAAACGGCGGAAGATTATCTCGGCGAAAAAGTTGACCAAGCGGTCATCACCGTGCCGGCTTATTTCAATGACGCCCAACGTCAGGCCACAAAAGATGCTGGTAAAATTGCCGGCCTTGAAGTCTTGCGCATCATCAACGAGCCAACCGCGGCGTCACTCGCTTACGGGCTCGATAAAGTCGATGGCCAAACGATTGTGGTCTACGACCTTGGCGGTGGCACATTCGATGTGTCGGTCTTGGAAATTGGTGACGGCGTTTTTGAAGTTAAGGCCACCAATGGCGACACCTTCCTCGGCGGAGAAGATTTCGACGCCGTGATCGTTGATCATCTGGCAACCAAGTTTAAATCGGAAGCTGGCATCGATCTGCGGACCGACAAGCTCGCCCTGCAGCGCCTAAAAGAAGCCGCCGAAAAAGCAAAAATCGAGCTGTCCTCGTCGAGCCAAACCGAGGTCAATCTGCCCTTTATCACCGCCGATCAAAGCGGGCCAAAACATTTGAACGTCAAGATGACCCGTGCCGATCTCGAGGGTCTGGTCGAGAAGCTGGTGCAACGCACCCGCAAACCTTGCGAAGCTGCACTGAAGGACGCTGGCGTGTCGATTTCGGATATTGACGAAATCGTTCTGGTCGGTGGGCAAACGCGGATGCCGCGCATTCGTCAATTTGTCAAAGAGGTTTTTGGCAAAGAACCCAATATGAGCGTCAACCCAGACGAGGTTGTAGCCATGGGCGCGGCCATTCAGGCCGGCGTTCTGCAGGGCGATGTGAAGGACGTTTTGCTGTTGGATGTTACACCGCTTTCGCTCGGGATTGAGACCTTGGGCGGTGTGTTTACGCGGCTGATCGATCGCAACACCACCATCCCAACCAAAAAATCGCAAGTCTTCTCGACCGCCGATGATAATCAGTCAGCGGTGACGATTTCGGTTTATCAGGGCGAGCGCGAGATGGCGGCCGACAATAAACTTCTCGGCCAGTTTAATCTCGAGGGGATTGCGCCTGCGCCACGCGGCATGCCGCAAATCGAAGTGTCGTTCGATATTGACGCCAATGGTATTGTCAATGTCTCGGCCGCCGATAAGGCAACAGGAAAAGAACAAAAAATCCGCATCGAAGCCTCGGGCGGATTGTCGGATGATGATATCGAGCGCATGGTCAAAGATGCTGAAGCCAATGCCGATGCCGACAAGAAACGCCGTAGCGAAGCCGAGGCGCGCAATAATGCCTCGAGCCTGATCCATGCGACGGAAAAATCAATCGCGGAAAACCGAGAGAAATTAGATAGCAGCGATGTCGCGGCGGCAGAGGCGGCGATCACCGAACTCAACGAAGCACTCGAGAGCGACAATATCGACAGCATCAATGAAAAGGCCCAAGCCTTGAGCGCGGCGGCGATGAAACTTGGCGAAACCCTCTATCGCGAGCAACAAGCCGAGGCCGAAGCGGCGGCGGCATCTGATGCAGCGGAGGACGACGACAATGTCGTGGATGCTGAATTCGAAGACGTCAGTGACGATGACAATCAGCGCGCTTCTTAAAGCAAGGAGCCGTGCCCGCCATGTCAAAGCGCGATCTGTATGAAGTTCTCGGCGTCGACAGATCTGCGTCTGCGGCAGAGCTAAAATCGGCCTATCGTAAACTCGCAAAAAAATATCACCCCGACGTCAACCCAGGAGACGCCGAGGCCGAGCGCCAGTTCAAAGAAGTCAGTCACGCCTATGACACGCTGAAAGACGAGCAAAGTCGCGCCGCTTACGACCAATTTGGCCACGCCGCCTTCGAAGGCGGCCAAGCCGGTGGTCAGGGCGGTGGCTTTGGTGGCTTCGGTAATTTCGGCGATTTTGGGTCGATGGGCGATATTTTCGAAGAATTCTTCGGCGGACGCCGTGGCGGCGGTGGGCGCGCCCGCCCGCAACGTGGCAATGACTTGCGAGCCGATGTTCATATTTCTCTTGAGGAGGCTTTTTCAGGCGTTGAGCGGCAAATCAAGCTCAACCGCAATGCCCCCTGCGGCACCTGCGACGGCTCGGGCGCCAAACCCGGTACCTCTTTAAAAACCTGCGGCACCTGCCACGGCCACGGCAAAGTCCGGGCGCAACAGGGGTTTTTTATGGTCGAGCGCCCCTGCCATGTCTGTCAAGGCGCCGGCCAAATTGTTGAAACACCCTGCGGTGATTGCAAGGGCCGCGGGCATATCGCGCAATCGCGGACGCTTTCCGTTGCGGTTCCTGCCGGCGTCGAGGATAGCACCCGCATTCGCCTTTCGGGTGAGGGCGATGCGGGCGGGCGTGGCGCGACGCCGGGCGATCTCTACGTCTTTGTCGGCATCGAGCCGCATCCCGTTTTGCAACGCGACGGTGCCGATTTATTCTGCCAATTGCCGGTAACGCTAACCCAAGCCGCGCTAGGTTGTTCGGTCGAAATCCCATTGCTGAATGGCAAGCGGGTCAAGCTCAACGTCCCCAAAGGGGCGCAACCAGGGCAACAATTCCGCTTGCGCGAAAAGGGTATGCCGGTCTTACGAAGCCGCGCCCATGGCGATCTTTACATTCAACTCGCCGTCGAAATGCCCGCAAAGCTATCGCGCGAGCAGGAAAAATTGCTGAAACAATTTGCCGATATCAGCGGCGAAGATACCTTTCCGCAAGCCGCACGCTTTCGCAAGCAGACCGGCACCAAATAAGCCGCCACAAACGACCTGAAATCATCGGATGACAGCACCCTGTTTGCGCTGGTATAAGCTTTGGCATGAAACTCATTATTAATGGATGCGCCGGCCGCATGGGTCGAACGTTATTGCGTATGGTCGTTGACGACGATCGCCTCGAGCTAGCCGGCGCCCTTGAAACGTCAAGCAGCCCACATCTCGGGCAGGATGTCGCAACGCTGATCGGCGGCGCGCCAACGGGCATTCTTGTTTCCGACAACGCGCTCGCGGCGGTCAGCCAAGCCGAGGGCATTATTGATTTTTCGCAACCCGCCGTCTCGACCGAACTAGCCGCCCTTGCGGCCCAGTCGCGGATTGTGCATGTGATCGGCACCACCGGTTTTTCCGAAACCGAAGAAGCCGCCATCGCCGCCGCTGCCCGCCATGCGATGATTGTGAAATCGGGCAATATGAGTCTCGGTGTCAATTTGCTGGCGGGTCTGGTTGAGCGGGCGGCACAAGCTTTAGCGCCCGATTGGGATATTGAAATTCTCGAGATGCACCACCGCCATAAAGTCGACGCACCTTCTGGCACTGCGTTGCTTTTGGGTGCGGCAGCCGCGCAAGGGCGCGATGTCAATTTAGCTTCGGTGCGCGATAGTGGGCGCGACGGTATCACCGGTGCGCGGGCCAGCGGCGCGATCGGCTTTGCTGCCTTACGCGGTGGCTCGGTGGTTGGCGATCATGACGTCATTTTTGCGAGCGCGGGAGAGCAAATTCGGCTGTCTCACCGCGCCGAAAGCCGCGATATTTTTGCCTCAGGCGCCCTTCAGGCCGCGCTATGGGCGCATGGCAAGGCGCCCGGCCTATACTCAATGCGTGATGTTCTAGGCCTCGCCTCGTAACTTCGCCTCGATCTATTTCCGCCAACGATAAAAATCGGAGACATTTATGAGTTTATTGGTTCTGGTCCGTCATGGGCAAAGCGAATGGAATGAGAAAAACCTCTTTACGGGCTGGCGGGACCCTGATCT
>JAYODZ010000076.1:0-9287 GCA_038106515.1 Rhodobiaceae bacterium | reverse complement strand
ATGTTACCGAACGACGCAGCAAATCGCCTTTACCCGCGGTGATATTTTTCAAGACGACCCAAGCAAGCCGATCGCGCATGGCGTCGGCACCTTCATGCTCCATGCCAGTAAAGCACCACCGCCGCTGCGTGAAATTTTGAAGGGGACATAATGGCGATGGAGAGCGTTGAAGCCTTAAATCTATTTTTGCAAGACATGCCCTTTGTGCGTTACATGGGCGTCGCTGTCCTTGAAATCGAATCGCAAGGGTTGTTGTGTCATATGCCGTTTAAGAAAGAGTTTGTCGGCAACCCTAATTTACCCGCCATTCACGGTGGCGCGATTGCGAGCTTTCTCGAGACGAGTGCAATTGCCACTGCCAATTGGAGCGCGAGTAAGCTCGGGCAAAGTGACGTCGCTCTGCCGGTCAGTGTGAGTTTTGACTATTTACGCTCGGCTGCAACCGAGGATCTCTTTGCCCGTACACATGTTGTGAAACAAGGCAGTCGGCTGGCGCAAATTACCTGCGCCGCTTATCAAAGCGATCCTTTAAAACCCGTAACCAGCTTGCATGCGAGCTTTCTGATGAGCCGCACTGCGGCGCGTTCTTAAAAACTGGAGATACGCCATGGCTTTTAAAATCAAAACCTATCTTGCGCTCACCGGCCTGTTTCTTCTGGCAACGCATGCCGATCTCGCCGCTCTCCCGCCGAGTGCCGCGACCCGTGCGGCCAATGATGCCGTCTTGTCGCAACTGCCATTTGACGACCAGGCGGATTTTGAGAACGCGCGCAAAGGGCTGATTGCACAAGACGAGGCCCTGATTGTTAAAGATGATCTTGGCCGCACGATTTGGGACATGACGGCTTATGAGTTCCTCGACAAAGATCGCCCCGACAGCGTTAACCCGAGCTTGTGGCGGCAGGCACAGCTCAATGCCATTCATGGCTTGTTTAAAGTCACCGATCGGATCTATCAAATTCGTGGCTATGATTTATCCAATATGACCCTGATTGAGGGCGAAACGGGCTGGATTATTGTTGACCCTTTGACCACTGTCGAAACTGCGACGGCGGCGATGGCGTTGGTCGATAAAACGCTCGGCAAACGGCCGGTGAAAGCGATCATCTCAACCCACAGCCACGGCGACCATTTTGGCGGCGTGCGGGCGATTGCCGATGAGGCGGCGCTGGCGGCGGGCGAGATACGCTATATTGTGCCCAAAAACTTTACCGAGGAGTCGGTGAGCGAAAATGTGATCGCCGGCAACGCCATGATCCGGCGCGTTGGATATATGTTTGGTGTGTTTTTACCACGCAATAGCCAAGCCCATGTCGATACGGGACTGGGTAAGGCGCTGCCGCCTGGGCGCATGACCCTGTTGCCGCCGACCGATATTATCAGCGAAACGGGTCAGACCTTGAATGTTGACGGGATTGAGTTTGAGTTTCAAATGACCCCGCATGCCGAAGCACCAGCTGAGTTTCTGTTTTATTTGCCGCAATTCAAGGCCCTGTGCCTCGCCGAAGAGGTCAATGGCGTGATGCACAATCTCTACACGCTGCGCGGCGCTAAAACCCGCGATACGTTGATTTGGGTACGGCACCTCAACGAGACCATTCAGTTATTTAAAGACCGCACCGATCTGGTTTTTGGCAGTCACCATTGGCCGCGTTGGGGCCGCGAGGCCAGCTTCGATTATATTGCCAAGCAGCGCGACATGTATCGCTACCTGCACGATCAAACCGTGCGATTGATGAACCATGGTCAAACGCCATTGGAAATCGCGGCGTCCATTCGTTTGCCCGAGAGCCTCGGCCGTGAATTCTACAATCGCGATTATTACGGTACGGTCAGCCATAATGTGCGCGCCGTGTATAATTTCTATCTTGGCTATTTTGACGGCGTGCCGGCCAACCTCAATCCCCTGCCACCGCAAGACGCGGGTCAACGTTATGTCGATCTGGCGGGTGGGCCTGAGGCTCTCATGCAAAACGCCCGCAATGCGTTGCAAGCCGGCGATTATCGCTGGGCGGCGCAACTTGCCAATCACTTGGTTTTTGCCGATCCAGAGCACCAGGCGGCGCGCGCGCTTTTGGCTGATGCTTATGAGCAAATGGGCTACCAAGCCGAGTCGGGTCCGTGGCGCGATATTTACCTGACCGGGGCGCAAGAGTTGCGGCAAGGTGTTTTCCGGCCGGACGGTAATCGCAGCATCAATACCGATATGCTGGCGGCTATTCCAACGCCGTTATTGTTCGATTTTCTGGCGGTGCGCTTTAACCCTGAGGGGGCGGAGGATGTCGAAGCGTCAATTAACTTCAGCTTCCCAGATACGGGAGAGAAGATTTTCCTATCATTGCAAAATAGTGTTCTGAACAATGTCGCTAATTACAATGACGCCGATGCAAGCCTGTCCGTAACGCTCGATCGCGCCGTCTTCAATCAGGTGATTTCCGGCAAGTCGAGCTTCGCCAAAGAGGTGGTCTCCGGCAATGTGAAAATCTGGGGTAACCCCATCCCACTCTATAGTATTTTCAGCCGCCTCGACAGCTTCGATCCCTTTTTCAATATTGTGACACCGTAACGCTTTAGGCGTCGAGCAGTTCGGCGCGTTTTTTCTTCCGTTCATGCGGACAGAGATATTTCTTCCGCAAGCGGAGAGAGAGCGGTGTAACCTCGAGGAGTTCATCGGCGTTGATATACGCCATCATATCCTCCATCGACATGCGCCGGGGCGGGGTGAGGACGACCGCTTCATCGGCCCCAGAGGCACGCACATTGGTCAGCTTCTTGCCCTTCAGGACATTAATCTCGAGATCGTTATCGCGATTATGCTCACCAACAATCATGCCTTGATAGACATCTATTTGCGGGCCGATAAACATCACGCCCCGATCTTGTAAGTTGAAGATAGCGTAGGCGACGCTGGTACCCATTTCGGTTGCGATCAGGGCGCCATTACGCCGCCCTGAGATTGGGCCGCGATAGGGTGCATAGCTATGAAACAGACGGTTCAGCACACCCGTGCCCCGCGTATCGGTAAGAAACCGGCTTTGATAGCCGATCAATCCGCGCGATGGCGCTTGAAAAATCAGGCGCGTCTTGCCAGCGCCGGTCGAGCGCATGTCGATCATGTCGGCTTTGCGTTTGTTCATGGCGTCGACAACAGTGCTTGAGAATTCGTCATCGACATCAATCGTGACTTCTTCAAACGGCTCTTGCTTGTTACCGGCGGCGTCATATTGCAATAGCACTTGCGGCCGTGAGACGGTCATCTCAAAACCTTCGCGCCGCATGGTCTCGACCAAGACGCCGAGTTGTAATTCGCCGCGCCCGCCAATTTCGAATGCGTCTTTATTGCCACTCTCTTTGAAAGAAATGGCGACGTTGGTTTCGGCTTCCATCAGCAAGCGTTCGCGGATCATGGTCGAGGTCACTTTGCTCCCTTCGCGGCCAGCAAAGGGTGAATCGTTAACCGTGATCGTGATCGCCATGGTCGGCGGATCGATCGGGGTTGAGGCAATTGGCGTCTTCGTACCGGGAGCGCAAATGGTGTCAGCTACGGAAGCCTCAGTAAGACCCGCAATACAGATGATGTCGCCGGCGGTCACATGATCAACGGGGACCCGGCGCGCACCTTCAAACTTCAGCAGTTTCGTGAGGCGACCATTTTCGACCAGCTCGCCGTCCAGATTAATCGCCGTCACTGGATCATTCACCCGTGCCGCACCGCGCACCACGCGGCCAGTGAGACAGCGCCCCATATAGGGGTCGCGATCGAGCAAGGTCGCTAGCATGGCAAAGGGTTGATCGGGTGCAACGTTCGGCTCTGGCACATGACGGATCACCAGATCCATCAAGGGTTTTAGTGACTCGCGCGGGTCGTCGAGCGACGCGACGCACCAGCCATCACGCCCTGAGGCAAATAGATAGGGGAAGTCCAATTGATCATCATTGGCGTTCAGCGCGACAAATAAGTCAAACACTTCGTCGACGACGGCCTCAGCGCGGGCGTCAGGCCGGTCAGCTTTATTGATCACAGCGATCGGACGTAGCCCCAAGGCAAGTGCTTTCCCCAACACAAATTTGGTTTGCGGCATTGGGCCTTCTGCGGCGTCGATCAACAAAATAACACCATCGGCCATGCCGAGAACGCGCTCAACTTCGCCGCCAAAATCGGCGTGGCCGGGCGTGTCTATAATATTGACGGTGACGCCGTTCCAGTTCACCGAGGTGGGTTTGGCGAGAATCGTGATACCGCGTTCACGTTCCAAATCGCCCGAATCCATCAAGCGTTCGCTTACTTGCTGGTTGTCGCGGAACATGCCGCTTTGCCGCAAAATAGCGTCAATAAGAGTTGTTTTGCCATGATCAACATGGGCGATGATAGCTATATTTCTGAGGGACATGCGCTCGCCTAATAAAGTTTGCTGGCGCCTTTTAGCGCGACTTCGTCTCTAACGGAAGGGCTTTGATAAAATAATTACCGCGTGATCGCCCGCCGCAGGGCAGCAGCGCCGAAATCACCTTCTTCGAGCTCGGCCTCCATATTGGCCGGTCCGAACTCGATTTTGACATTATCGATGTTGTAGCGCTCAGTATCGAACACATATTTGACGTCGAATTCCTGCATGCAAGTCGGCACCTCGTAATAGTTTTTGATAAATCCGAGCTGCCCAGAAACGAATTTATCGTCGGCGTCATATAATTCTGCGGCCACAGCAATCCAACTATCTTCGTCATAATAGGTGACACGGCGATGATAGTGATGATTGGTATCGGGCTTGAGTTTGGCTTCGACCACCCAGACGCGATGTAGCTCGTAGCGCAACAAGTCCGGATTGAGGTGGTTCGGGTGCAGTAGATCCTCAAGTTTTAAGCTGGTCTGCGAGGCCTTGTAAGCGTTATAGGGGATATAGATCTCGCGTTTGCCCAACAGCGCCCAGTCATAGCGCTCGGGCGAACCGTTACCAAGAAACATATCATCGGAAAACCGTGTGCCTTCGCCGCTCGATAACGGCGCGTCAAATGTCACAGCGGCGGCTGGCGCCTGCCGAATTTTGCGCACATCTGGTCTGAACATGAAGCCCGACCGCGGATCGAGTTGTTGATCGATGAAATTGATCATCGAAAAGCCGGCGCCAGAGAGTTTCGGCGGCGACGACCAAACCGCCAACCAATTCATTTCTTTGTTAGCAATGCTTTGATAATCACTGAGGGCGGGGTCGTAATAATAGCCGAGCTTGCGATCTTCGCGCACGACATGGGTGTGGCGCCCACCATTATTAACCGTGCCACCGGTAATTTTTTGCGTCAGCTTGAAGCCTTTGTAATGCAAATTGTGGTTCCAATATACCTCGACGCCAGAACGCGGAATTGGAAAGGGGCTAGCGATCACAGCATTATCAATGCCGTTGCCATTATTGGTGAGCTTGGCTTGCTTGGCATTGCGTAGCAAGGCGTCATAAGCAAAATTGGGCAGCGAGCAACTGCGTCGCGTTTGGTATACAGGGAGGCGGTAAGTCTCGGGATAAGTGGTCAATAAATAACGATCAATAGCGGTCAACTGGCTGTCATATTGCGCCATGTTTTTTGCCGTGATCGCAAACTTTTGTTTATCCGAAGCAAAGGGGTCAGGGTGCATTTGGCCTTTTTGGTAACCGGCCGGCGGCGTTGTAATACCGCCTGTCCATGCCGGGATCGTGCCCGTAGCATTGCCAGCAATTTCCGACCCCATGGGGGTTAGTCCGGGCGCCACACCTTGCGGTAGGCTGAGGGCCGAACCAGATGGAACGAGGCAGAGTAATCCGAGAAGCGCTAAGGCAGCTGGTTTTTGGCGGATAAATCGCCCTTGGGTTTGAAAGATGTGCATGAGTTTGCCTGACCCTTATATTTTATATGCGGATAAGCCTTAAAAATGACGCAAGCGTCATTTTTATTACTCCTTTTTGCTGATGTTAGCAATATTGTGCTGCTGCCGAGCGGCTATCGGAGACGCTAGGTTTTGGGGTAGCCTTGTCAGATCGCCTGATCTACAACAGAGCTATGCCTGAAACGACGCTGGTAAGGAGGTAAGATCATGACCGATACAAAAAATATTGAGACCCTGGTATTGCATGCGGGGTGGCGAGCTGATCCGACCACGGGATCGGTGGCGGTGCCGATCCACCAAACGACCAGCTATCAGTTCAACAGTACAGACCATGCCGCCAGCCTGTTCGCGCTCTCGGAATTGGGCAATATCTATACTCGCTTGATGAACCCGACGACGGATGTTCTCGAACAACGTGTTGCGGCAATGGAGGGCGGGGCAGCTGCACTGGGCGTTTCTTCAGGGCAGACGGCGTCGGCCATGGCCATCCAAAATATAGCCCATGCCGGCGATAATATTGTGTCGTCGACGGATCTTTATGGTGGAACGTGGAATCTGTTTGCCAATACTTTTAAGGATATGGGCCTTGAGGTGAGGTTTGTTGATCCGGCTGACCCCGAAAATTTTACTAAGGCGATTGATAAGCGCACACGGGCTTTTTATGCCGAAACGCTGCCCAACCCCAAGCTTGAGGTCTTCCCGATCCAGCAGGTCGCTGATATCGGACGGCAACACCATATTCCGCTGATCATGGATAATACGGCGGCGGCCGGGTTATGTCGGCCGCTCGAGCATGGTGCAGCGATTGTCGTTTATAGCTCAACGAAATATATTGGCGGCCAAGGCACGTCGATTGGCGGCGTGATTGTCGATGGCGGCAATTTCGATTGGGAAGCGGCCGGCGAGCGCCAACCAGCGCTCAATCGCCCAGATCCGAGCTATCATGGCGCCGTCTGGTCGCAGGCGGCCAAGCCACTCGGGCCGATCGCTTATATTTTAAAAGCGCGGACAACGCTATTGCGCGACCTGGGTGGCGCGATGAGCCCATTTAATGCCTTTATGTTTTTGCAAGGTATGGAAACTTTACCCTTGCGGATGCGCGCCCATTGTGAAAATGCTGCCGCCGTCGCGCAATGGCTCGACAAGCATAAGGCTGTTAGCCGCGTCATTTACCCAAGCCTAATGGAAGGCGAGGCGCGTCGTCGTGCCGATGCCGTCTTGAGCGGCGGCTATGGTGGCCTGTTGGGTTTTGAGCTGGAGGGCGGCGCAGCCGCTGGGCAGAAATTTATCAATGCGCTCAAAATGTTTTATCACGTCGCCAACATCGGCGATGCGCGCTCGCTGGCGATTCATCCGGCCAGCACAACCCATAGCCAGCTCTCGGCCGAGGATCAACTGGCAACGGGCGTAACGCCAGGCTATGTGCGCCTATCTATTGGTATCGAGCATATTGACGACATTATTGCGGATCTCGATCAGGCCTTGTCGGCGATTTAAGCTGGAGACATGGTTTGAAAAAGGTTGTGTATTTTCTGCAAGCTCTGCTGATTTTTCCCATCTATGCCCTTATTCGACTGTTGCCGTTTTCGGTCGCGTCGCGCCTCGGGGCACGGCTCGGGCGTTGGTTGGGAAGTTTTCGTAAAGAAACCCAGATTGCGATGCGCAATCTCGAGCTCGCTTTTCCGCATATGAGCCAGCCGGAACGACAAGAAATTACCGATCGCGTCTGGGAGAATTTGGGGCGGACGGCGCTGGAATTTCTAACGATTGACAAATTATCGGCGCAATTTGACGCCCGCGTCGAAGTCATTGGCGCCGAGCATGCGCGCGCCGTTTTGCAAGCCGGCAGATCTATTGTCATGTTGTCGGGTCATTTCGCCAATTGGAATGTGCAGGCCATGGTCTTAACGCGCTGCGTTGGGCCATCTGCCATTATTTACCGCCCGACCAATAATCCATATGTGATGCCGATTTTACGTCGACGCTATAGCGATCTCGCAGCGGAAATTGTTGCCAAGGGCGAACCAGCCTCGCGACTGGTGAAGTTTCTAGGTCAATCGACCATTGTTGCCATGCTTGCAGATCAGCACATGTCCGACAGTATCGAGGTGGATTTGTTCGGTCAGAAGGTCATGGCGCCGGCTGGTCCGGCGCTGATTGGCCAGCGCACCCGATCTGCACTCATGCCGACTTTTTGTGAGCGCATTGAGAAAGCAGGTGACGCGGCGCATTTTCGCGTGACACTGTATCCCGAACTGGTTGTTGATCAGAATATCCGCTCGAAGGATCGCATCAAATATTTGACACAAACCTATTATAGTTTTCTCGAAGCGCGGATCACTGAGCGACCAGACGGCTGGCTCTGGCTACATGATCGTTTTTCTAAATATGATCCGACGCAGAGTTTGGACAATGTTACGGCGCAAAACTGAGATCGACGATCAAGATTTAGCCAAACTGGACAAGGTGTTCGGCGCCGTTAAGGCTGTTTCGGACGACGCTTTGTTGGTTGTCGATAAATCTTGCAATGTGATTCTTAACAATACGTTGGCCGAGGATTTGCTCGGCGCTCGCATTCATCAACACCCGCTCGATAATTTTATTCGTCATCCAGACTTTTTTCGTTCGGTACAACAAAGCGTTGAAAATGGGCGCACCGGTGAAATGGTCTATGCGCGCCCTGATAATGTTAAAAGAAGTTTTCGTATTCGTTGTGCGCCCTTGATGGAACGGTATGTTTTGATTTCGATGGCTGATCTGACCAAGGCCCGCAGCGTCGAGAAAATCCAAACCGATTTTGTGGCTAATGTGAGCCATGAGCTTCGCTCACCCCTGACCGCAATTAAAGGCTTTATCGAGACGTTGCTCGCGGGTGCGTCCGAGGACGGCGAAGCCCGCGATCGGTTTTTGCACATCATGGATGAAGAGGCGGGGCGAATGCAGCGCTTGATCAATGGTCTTTTATCCTTATCGCGCATCGAGGTCGAGGAGCATTTGCCACCGCGCGAGCGCGTTGATTTGACGGCCATTTTGTCGAGCGTGGTTGACGCACAACTTTTGCGCGCCGCTGAGCGTGATATGACTATCAGCATCAATCGGGATGAGTTGCCCGAAAACTTTAGCGTCCCCGGAATATTTGGCGACCGCGATAGTGTTGAGCAGGTGTTTCACAATCTCGTCGAAAACGCCATAAAATATGGCCGCGCCTCGACGCCGATAGAGCTTAAAATGTCGCTGTCGGAGGCGGTCGATGCGGCACCAGGGGGTCGGTTTATTCGCGTGACGGTCTGTAATCAGGGCGATGGGATCGAAGCTGAGCATTTGCCGCGCCTGACTGAGCGCTTTTACCGCGTTGATAAAAGCCGCGCTCGCCAACTTGGCGGCACAGGGCTGGGGTTGGCGATTGTGAAGCACATTGTGAATTGGCATCAGG
>JAYODZ010000075.1:4549-9370 GCA_038106515.1 Rhodobiaceae bacterium | reverse complement strand
GCTGGCCTGTCACGCCAGAGGCCGCGGGTTCGAGTCCCGTCACTCCCGCCACTTCGCTTCCGGCGCAACAAAAAATTTTCCCTACAAAACAGAGTGCTTGCGGCGGTTTTACGCTTGCATCGAAGCCCGCACGGGATATACTCCGCCCATCTGAACCGAAGGTTTTGGCGCGTTTCATTGGCGCGAAAACAAGCTATAGGGAAAGTCCAAAGGCGAGCGTAATGCAGGATCTTTTAACCACCTACTATCCGATCTTGATCTTCATGGGCCTGTCGGCCGTAATTACATTGGCTCTGATGGTCGTACCAGCGCTGATCGCGCCGACCGCGCCCGATCCCGACAAGCTGTCATCCTATGAATGCGGCTTTGAAGAATTCGACGATGCCCGCATGAAGTTCGATGTAAAGTTCTACTTGGTTGCCATTCTTTTTATTATTTTTGATCTCGAGGTCGCTTTTCTGTTTCCTTGGGCCGTCGCCTTCGGAGATGTGGGGCTTTTTGGCTTCTGGTCGATGATGTTCTTCCTCGGTGTTTTGACCGTCGGGTTTATTTACGAATGGCGCAAAGGCGCCCTTGAGTGGGATTGATAATCATGGCGAAGACACAACCAAGCGCAGCTGACCAACGTCCAGCCCCAATGCAGGATCCGTATTATGCTGAGGTGTCCAACCAATTGGCAGATAAAGGCTTTGTGCTGACATCGGCCGAAGACCTGATCAATTGGGCGCGGACTGGTTCACTTCATTGGATGACCTTTGGCTTGGCCTGTTGCGCGGTCGAGATGATGCACACCTCAATGCCGCGTTATGATGTTGAGCGCTTTGGGTTTGCGCCGCGCGCCTCCCCACGGCAGTCGGACGTCATGATTGTTGCTGGAACCTTGACCAATAAAATGGCTCCGGCTTTGCGCAAGGTCTACGACCAAATGCCTGAGCCGCGCTACGTAATTTCGATGGGGTCTTGTGCCAATGGCGGTGGCTATTATCACTATAGCTATTCGGTTGTGCGGGGCTGTGATCGCGTTGTGCCGGTGGATATATACGTCCCCGGTTGCCCGCCCACAGCAGAGGCCTTGCTCTATGGCGTATTGCTCCTGCAAAAGAAAATCCGGCGCACCGGAACCATTGAACGCTAGTCCCGCGGAGAGATCATGACGACTACAGAAGAGCTTTCTGAACTTGCGGCTCATATTGAGGGCAAGCTATCCAATACGGGCATTGAGACGCTTATTGCTTTCGGTGAGCTGACGATCATCAGCCCCGTTGATGCGATTGTCGATGTCATGCGGTTTTTGCGCGATGATAAAAAATGTGATTTCGGGCAGTTGATTGATATTTGTGGCGCTGATTACCCAGAGCGGGCGGCGCGCTTTGACGTCGTCTATCATTTGTTGTCGATGACAAAAAACCGTCGTATCCGATGCAAAGTTTCCGTCGGTGAAGGCGAGTTGGTGTCCAGCATTGTCGATATTTTCGACAACGCCAATTGGTATGAACGCGAGACCTTCGATATGTATGGTATCGTTTTCTCTGGCCATCCTGACTTACGGCGTATTCTGACGGACTACGGTTTTGAGGGCTATCCGCTTCGGAAAGATTTTCCGCTGACCGGGCATGTTGAGGTGCGCTACGACGATGATGTTAAGAAGGTCGTCTATGAGCCTGTTCGCTTGGTGCAAGAATTCCGCGATTTCGATTTTGAAAGTCCGTGGGAGGGCGCGCGGGCGCTTTTACCGGGTGATGAAAAAGCAGCCTCGTCAGCAGGGGAAGAATAGGTCATGTCAGAAGCGATTGAAGATCGTAAATTTACCATCAATTTCGGCCCTCAGCACCCTGCGGCGCATGGTGTCTTGCGCTTGGTGATGGATCTCGATGGCGAGATGGTCACTCGCGTCGATCCACATATCGGCTTGTTACATCGCGGCACCGAAAAGCTGATCGAACACAAGACTTATCTTCAAGCGGTGCCGTATTTCGACCGTCTCGATTACGTCGCGCCAATGAACCAAGAGCATGCTTTTGCGCTCGCCGTTGAACGCTTGCTCGGGATTACGGTTCCCAAACGCGGCCAATATATTCGTGTTTTGTATTCTGAAATTGGCCGCCTTTTGAGCCATTTGCTGAATATCACAACGCAAGCTTTGGATGTTGGCGCATTGACGCCGCCACTATGGGGCTTTGAAGAGCGCGAGAAAATGATGATTTTCTATGAGCGTGCCAGTGGCGCGCGCTTGCATGCGGCGTATTTCCGGCCTGGTGGCGTACATCAGGATTTGCCGTCAGACTTGCTCAGCGATATTTATGATTTTTGTGATCCGTTTCTTAAGGTGATGGACGATATTGAGAGCTTGTTGACCGACAACCGGATTTTCAAACAGCGCAATGTTGATATTGGGATTGTCTCGGAAGACGATATTTACAACTGGGGTCTAACGGGTGTGATGGCCCGCGGCTCGGGCTTGGCGTGGGATTTGCGTCGGTCGCAACCTTATGAAGCCTATAGCGATTTTGATTTCGATATTCCGATCGGCAAAAATGGTGATTGCTATGATCGATATTTGGTGCGCGTCGAGGAATGCCGACAATCCATTCGGATTATGAAACAGTGCATTGAAAATATGCCCGACGGACCGGTTTCGGCCACCGATGGTAAAATTGTACCGCCGAAGCGGGGTGAGATGAAGCGCTCAATGGAAGCGCTGATCCATCACTTTAAGCTTTACACCGAAGGCTATCATGTTCCCGCCGGCGAGGTGTATGCCGCCGTCGAGGCGCCGAAAGGTGAGTTTGGTGTTTATCTGGTTGGCGATGGGTCGAATAAGCCCTATCGCTGCAAAATCCGCGCCCCAGGTTATGCGCATTTGCAAGCCATGGATTATTTGTGTCGCGATCACATGCTCGCCGATGTGTCGGCTATTTTGGGATCGCTCGATATCGTGTTTGGAGAGGTTGATCGATGAGTGTAAGACGGCTTCACGATAAGCAACCCGAGAGTTTCGCTTTCACGGCCGAAAACCGTGTCTGGGCGGATGAGCAAATCAAAAAATATCCGGAGGGGCGTCAGGCCAGTGCCGTGATCCCACTTTTGTGGCAAGCCCAGAAACAGGGCGATGGATGGTTGTCGGAGCCTGCCATGCGTCACGTCGCAGATATTCTCGAGATGCCTTATATGCGCGTGCTCGAAGTTGCGACCTTCTACACCATGTTCAATTTAAAACCGGTCGGTAAACATTTCGTTCAGCTGTGTGGCACAACGCCCTGCTGGTTGCGCGGTGCTGACGATCTGAAGGCCGTGTGTCGCGAGATCATCGGCGAGCAGGGCGACATCACCGATGATGGCGCGTTGAGCTGGCTCGAAGTTGAATGCCTTGGGGCGTGTGTCAACGCGCCAATGGTTCAAATCAATGATGATTTTTATGAAGACCTCACGGCCGAACGCTTCAAAGATATTTTGCTGAAGCTGCAGGCCGGCGAAGCGGTCGCGCCAGGGCCGCAGAATTCGCGCCAGTCTTCAGAGCCTGAAGGTGGTCGGACAGTTCTAAAGGGTGATGCATAATGTTACACGATCAGGACCGTATTTTTAGCAATATCTATGGCCAAAACGGCGCCGATCTGTCGGCCGCGCAGAAGCGCGGTGATTGGGACAAGACCGCCGAGCTGATCAAAAAAGGCCGCGATTGGATTATCGATGAGGTCAAGGCTTCCGGCTTACGTGGCCGCGGCGGGGCGGGCTTTCCGACTGGTTTAAAATGGTCGTTTATGCCGAAAGAGAGCGACGGTCGGCCACATTATTTGGTCGTGAATGCCGACGAGTCAGAGCCTGGCACATGTAAAGACCGCGATATTTTGCGCCATGAGCCGCACAAATTGATCGAAGGTTGTTTGTTGGCGAGCTTCGCCATGGGGGCGAAAGCCTGTTACGTCTATATTCGGGGCGAATTTATTCGCGAGCGTGAGGCTTTGCAGCGCGCTGTCGACGAGGCCTATGCCGCCGGTTTGCTTGGCAAGAATGCCGCCAAGTCGGGCTGGGATTTCGATCTCTATGTGCATCACGGTGCTGGCGCCTATATTTGTGGTGAAGAGACGGCTCTGATCGAGAGCCTCGAGGGAAAAAAGGGTATGCCGCGCTTGAAGCCGCCCTTCCCAGCCAATATGGGGCTTTATGGCTGCCCGACGACGGTGAACAATGTTGAAAGTATTGCCGTGGCGCCGACGATTTTACGGCGCGGTAGTGGTTGGTTCGCGGGCCTTGGCCGCGAGGGTAATACGGGTACAAAACTGTTTTGCATTTCTGGTCATGTAAACAACCCGTGCAACGTTGAAGAAGAAATGGGCATCCCGTTGAAGGAGTTGCTAGAAAAACATGCCGGCGGTGTGCGCGGCGGTTGGGATAATCTCCTGGCTGTGATCCCTGGCGGATCGTCTGTGCCGCTTTTGCCAAAATCAATTTGCGACACGGTTTTGATGGATTTTGACAGCTTGAAAGCCGTGCAATCCGGCTTGGGGACGGCGGCCGTGATCGTCATGGATAAGTCGACCGATATTGTGAAAGCCATTGCGCGGATCTCGCATTTTTATAAGCACGAGAGCTGCGGGCAATGCACGCCATGCCGCGAAGGGACGGGCTGGATTGTCCGGATCTTAAACCGTATCCTTGCCGGCAAGGGCCGTCCCGCCGACATCGACAACATGCTTGATATCGGTCTGTTTCTCGGCGGCACGACCATTTGCGCTCTGGCCGACGGCGCCCAGATGACGTTTTTGAGTTATCTCAGGAAATTTCGTGAGGAGTTTGAAGCGTTTATTAAGAACAGTGCAGGGG
>JAYODZ010000075.1:0-4539 GCA_038106515.1 Rhodobiaceae bacterium | reverse complement strand
CGAGAGCTGCGGGCAATGCACGCCATGCCGCGAGGGGACGGGCTGGATGTGGCGCGTGATGGAGCGCATGGCCGCTGGCCAAGCGCAAGCGCGCGAAATCGATATGTTGCTGAAAGTGTCGAAACAAATCGAAGGCCATACGATCTGCGCCCTCGGTGATGCGGCGGCATGGCCGGTTCAAGGGTTAATCAGACATTTTCGACCTGAAATGGAAGCCCGACTTAAAGGGGTTGCGGAGGCCGCCGAATGAGTGACTTGGTTAAAGTAACGGTTGACGGTGTGACCGTTGAGGTGCCGGTCGGCACCTCGATCCTTCAGGCTTGCGAAACTGCTGGCGCCGAAATCCCTCGGTTTTGTTATCATGAACGCCTGTCGGTCGCTGGTAACTGCCGCATGTGCTTGGTCGAAGTTGAGCGGGCGCCGAAACCAGTGGCGAGCTGTGCTATGCCCGTCGCCCCCGATATGGTGGTCCATACCGGCAGCGATATGGTGAAAGATGCGCGCGAAGGCGTGATGGAATTTCTGCTGATTAATCACCCGCTGGATTGTCCGATTTGTGACCAAGGTGGCGAATGCGATTTGCAAGACCAAGCCCTTGGATACGGCCATGACGCTAGCCGCTTTGCAGATAATAAGCGCGCCGTTGAAGAGAAATTCATGGGCCCCTTGGTCAAAACCGAAATGACCCGCTGCATTCACTGCACGCGTTGTGTCCGCTTCTCGACCGAGGTTGCAGGTGTGCCCGAGATCGGCGCGATTGGCCGTGGCGAGGATATGGAAATCACGACTTATCTTGAGGCGTCTTTGGATAGCGAGCTATCTGGAAATGTTATCGATTTATGTCCCGTCGGTGCTCTGACGTCGAAACCTTATGCTTTTTCGGCGCGCCCGTGGGAGCTTCGTAAGACCGAGACAATTGACGTAATGGACGCCCTTGGCAGTAGCATTCGCGTCGATGCGCGTGGCCGCGAAGTGATGCGTATCATGCCACGCAACCATGACGATGTGAATGAAGAGTGGATTAGCGACAAGTCCCGTTTTGTCTGGGATGGTATTAACCGTCAGCGTCTTGATCGTCCGTATCTGCGAACCAAAGGCAAGCTAGCTGAGGCGTCGTGGAGCGAAGTCTTTGAAGCAATCGCGAGCCGCGTGGGTGATGGGGCGAAGGTAGCTGCTATTGCTGGCGACTTGGCTTGTGTCGAGAGCCAATATGCTTTGAAACAACTGATGATGGCGATTGGCTCGACGCATTTGGATTGCCGCCCCGTGGGCTCAGCGTTACAAGGGCCGCGCGCCAACTATATTTTAAATGCTGGCCTTGCAGGGGTTGAAGAGGCTGACGGTTTAGTGCTGATCGGCGTTAACCCTCGGCTCGAAGCTGCCGTCTTCAACGCCCGCATTCGCAAGCGCTGGCGGGCAGGCCATTTCCCGATCGCACTGATTGGCGAAGCGGCCGATCTCACCTATCCGGTGGAAAACTTGGGGGCGGGGCCAGAGACTTTGCAGGCACTGATCAAAGGTGATCTCGCGTTTTCGAAAACGCTGACGACATGCCAACGGCCAATGATTATTCTAGGTGAAGCCGCTGTTAGCCGCGCCGATGGCGCTGCCATTTTTGATATGGCGTTGGATCTTGCCGAAAAAACCGGAGCAATTTCTGGTAATTGGAATGGCTTTGGCGTGTTGCACAATGCCGCTGGCCGTGTTGGTGGCCTCGACATCGGGTTCCTTCCCGCTGCTGGTGGTTGCGATACGGCTGGCATTCAGCAAGCCGCGGAAAAAGGTGACATTGAGACCGTGTTCTTGCTCGGTGCTGATGAGCTGGATATGGATCGTTTTGGTTCGGCTTGTGTGATCTATATCGGCTCGCATGGTGACGCCGGTGCCGCGCGGGCTGATATTATTTTGCCGGCTGCTTGCTACACCGAAAAGCAAGCCATTTATGTCAACACCGAAGGACGCGTGCAAATGACCGAGCGTGCGACTTTGCCGCCAGGTGAGGCGCGCGAGGAGTGGAAAATTTTCCGCGCTTTGTCGGGCGCACTGGGCAAAGCTCTACCCTTTGATCGAATTGAGGAGTTGCGCCAGCATGTTTTTGCAGAAGTACCGCATTTGGCGGTTATGGATGAGCAGGCATCTGCTGGTCATCCGCAAAAGTTAGGCGGCGGTCAGATCGACTCGGCTTCGTTTGGACATGCGGTCAATGATTTTTATTTCTCTAATCCAATAGCGCGGGCGTCGATGACGATGGCCCAATGTGCGCAAGCGCGCGCTGAACGGCAGGCTCGGACGGAGAGGACCGGTACCAATGGAAACTAGTGTCTTCGATATGTATATCTTGCCAGCTTTGCTGGTGACGCTTCATAGTCTGGCGATTATCCTTGTCCTCTTGGTGTCGCTCGCCTTTTTTATGTATGCCGACCGGAAGATCTGGGCGGCAGTGCAGTTGCGGCGCGGCCCGAATGTGGTTGGCCCGTTTGGTTTGCTGCAGAGCTTTGCCGATATTTTGAAATATGTGTTTAAGGAAATTGTTATCCCGAGCAAGTCGAGCAAGCTGATTTTCCTGTTGGCTCCCTTTGTCACCATGTTCTTGGCCTTGAGCGCTTGGGCCGTGATTCCCGTCAGCGAGGGCTGGGCCGTCGCCGACATCAATGTCGGGATCCTCTATATTTTCGCAATTTCCTCGCTCGGGGTTTATGGCGTGATCATGGGCGGCTGGGCGTCGAACTCGAAATATCCGTTTCTCGGAGCCTTGCGGTCCGCAGCGCAAATGGTCTCCTACGAGGTCTCGATTGGCCTGGTGATTATCACGGTTTTGCTCTGCGTGGGCTCTTTGAACTTGTCCGACATTATCCGCGCACAAGAAAAAATCTGGTTTGCGGTGCCTTTGTTCCCGATGTTTGTTGTGTTTTTCATCTCAGCTTTGGCGGAAACCAATCGTCCGCCCTTTGACTTGCCCGAGGCGGAATCGGAGCTGGTGGCGGGGTTTATGACGGAATATTCGTCGACGCCTTACGTTGTGTTCATGATCGGCGAGCTTGCCAATATTATCCTGATGTGCGCCATGACGACGGTGCTCTTCCTTGGTGGCTGGTTGCCTCCGGCCGATATTGCGCCGTTTAATTTGATACCTGGCGTCGTGTGGTTTGTTTTGAAGATCTGCTTTGTGTTTTTCATGTTTGCCATGGTGAAAGCCATGGTGCCGCGCTACCGCTACGACCAGCTAATGCGTTTGGGCTGGAAAGTCTTCCTGCCACTGGCGCTGTTGTGGGTTGTGCTCACCGCAGGCTTTTTGCAATTCACCGGAATGGTGCCGTAAGGGGATTGGATGATGGGATTTCTTGGACGTACCGCGCGTGGCTTGCTATTGGTCGAGTTTGTCTCGGCATTTGTGCTAGCGATGCGTTACTTCTTCGCCCGCAAGGCCACGGTCAACTACCCGCATGAAAAAGGCCCTTTGAGCCCACGGTTTCGAGGCGAGCACGCATTGCGGCGTTACCCCAATGGTCAAGAGCGGTGCATCGCCTGCAAGCTGTGTGAAGCTGTTTGCCCCGCGCAAGCGATCACAATTGAGGCAGGCCCGCGCAACAATGACGGCACGCGTCGTACCATTCGCTACGACATTGATATGGTCAAATGTATCTATTGTGGCCTGTGCCAAGAGGCTTGTCCGGTCGATGCGATCGTCGAGGGCCCGAATTTTGAATTCGCGACGGAAACGCGCGAAGAGTTGATTTACGACAAACAGAAACTGCTCGCCAATGGCGATCGTTGGGAAGTCGAAATTGCCAAGAATCTCGAGCTGGATGCTCCCTATAGATAAGGTTTTATGATGGATATTACGGGCCTCATTTTTTATCTCTTTGCCGGCGTGAGTGTCGCCAGCGCCTTTATGGTGATCGCGGCGCGCAATCCGGTCTATTCGGTGCTGTTTTTGATTTTGACCTTTTTCAATGCGGCTGGCCTGTTCGTTCTGATGGGCGCAGAGTTTCTGGCATTGATTTTGGTTGTTGTGTATGTCGGGGCTGTCGCGGTGTTGTTTTTGTTTGTTGTGATGATGCTCGATATTGATTTCGCAGAATTGCGCGAGGGGTTCTTACAATATCTGCCGATCGGAGCGACGGTCGGTATCATTTTGTTGATCGAGCTGATGATGGTTCTGGCGTCGACACAATTTGCCGGTGTCGCAGCGCTGCCAAGCGCTTCGCCCGAAGGTATGACCAATACAATGGCTTTGGGTCGGGTGCTCTATACCGACCACATCTTCTTTTTCCAGACGGCTGGCGCCATCTTATTGGTCGCGATGATTGGCGCCATTGTTTTGACGCTTGAAAAAGGTCCATCACCGAAAAAACAAAATATCGCCAAGCAAAATGCGCGCACCAAAAAAGACGGTGTTGCCTTGGTCGATGTCAAACCTGGACAAGGTTTATAGGGGGACGAAATGGCGATTGGCTTAACCCATTATCTAACGTTAGCGGCGATCTTATTCACGATCGGCGTGTTGGGCATTTTCTTGAACCGTAAAAATGTCATTGT
>JAYODZ010000074.1:0-9413 GCA_038106515.1 Rhodobiaceae bacterium | reverse complement strand
TTCTCAGCGGCATTATGTGGATCGGGCTATTATACTATTTCAACTTTGTACAAATACCCAACATGCCCAATATCCCTGATGAGCAAAAGCCAGCTATCGGTAAAGTAATTGCGCCAACAGCGCTATTTTGGTTCCGCTGGGGTGCTATGGCGACCGTTATTACCGGCCTGATTTTGGGTTATCTCAATGGTTATATTCACGATGCCATGTCACTCGGCTTCACAAGTGATTTTGCCGTGCCGCGTAATATCTTTATCGGCATTGGCATGTGGCTCGGGATTATCATGTGGTTCAATGTTTGGTTTGTCATTTGGCCAAACCAGAAGCGGGCACTGGGCATTGTCGACGCCGATGCGGAGACGAAAGCAGCGTCTGCCCGAACCGCGATGTTATTCTCGCGGACGAATACTATGCTGTCGGTTCCAATGCTGTTCTGCATGGTATCGGCGCAAAACCTCGCATTCTAAGAGTAGCTAAGATAGATTGTGAAGGGCCGTAACTTTGTTGCGGCCCTTTGCATATAGAGACGGGAATATCATGCCAGACATTGCACAGGTGCGAGAGATGTGTCAGCAAGAGTTGCGGGCGATGGATGGCGATTTATATCTGGCGCATTTATTCGCGCGTGAGGCGGTGCGAGATCGATTCCTTGCGTTAAGTTTGATTTATTGTCATTTGCGTCGCGTCGAGCGCGAAACAGCTGAATCCATGGTGCAAATGATCCGGCTGCAATGGTGGCTTGATCAAATTGAAGAGGCCGGCAGGTTTAAAAGTGGGGGTGGGCCGGTTGTTGATTTAGCTAATGCTTGCGGTATTGATGGTCGACCTTTAGCTGGCCTGATTGAGTACCTGATGATGCGGTGTGAAGACGAGGGTCGGGGGGGCTTTGATCAAATTGGGGAGCGCTTTTTTAAACTGCTTGCGGCTGCGATTTCGCCCATGTCGGCGCCACAGGAATTGTTAAAAGCTGGTGCATTGGGTTATTTGATCTATCTGATTAGCCGCGCTGTGACGTTGAAGTTCTAAACCACGCGTCAAAATCATGTGCGGCGCGGCGGCTATAGGCGTTTTGCCGATTTTGTTTTTTAAGTCGATATTTGACCTTGCCTCGAGCTGTGCTGCCGTCGGCGTTACGGGCTGGCGCTATATCATCAGCCTCAGGCGGCGGCATCAGTCCAAAATTGATATTCATGGGTTGGAACGTTTCGCTATCGGCATGCTGGGTAATATGGGCGATAAGGGCGCCAAAAGCTGTGGTGATTGGTGGGAGCACATAATCAATCTGGCGCAATTCGGCGACGCTAAATAATCCGGCCAGCAGGCCGATCACCGTGCTTTCAACATAGCCTTCGACCCCTGTGATTTGGCCGGCGAAGCGAAGTTGCGGGTTCGTGCGTAAGCGCAAATCGGGCGTCAAAAGTGTTGGGCTATTCAGGAAAGTATTGCGATGCAAGCCGCCCAGTCGTGCAAAACGGGCATTTTCAAGCCCTGGGATGAGCTTAAAGACGTCGGTTTGGGCGGCATATTTCAGTTTGGTCTGGAAACCGACCATATTATAGAGCGTGCCCAAGGCATTATCTTGGCGCAATTGGACAACGGCGTAAGGCTTTTCATCGGGCTTATGTGCATTGGTAAGACCGCGTGGTTTCATTGGCCCATGCCTCAAGGTTTCCACCCCGCGTGATGCCATCACTTCGATCGGCAGGCAGCCATTAAAATAAGGGGTGTTATCTTCCCAGTCCTTAAAGTCGGTTTTTTCGGACGCCAATACGGCTTCGATAAATGTTTCGTATTGCGCTTTGGTCATTGGGCAATTGATATAATCTTTACCATTGCCACCAGGGCCGACCTTGTCGTAGCGCGACTGCTCCCAACATACTGACATGTCGATACTGTCGCGGTAAATGATCGGCGCAATCGCATCGAAAAACGCCAGCCTATCAGTGCCGGTTTGCGTGCCAATAAAGCGGGAGAGGGCATCTGAGGTCAAAGGGCCCGTTGCAATAATCGTCGGTCGTCCGTCATTTGGCACGGACGAGACTTCCTCGCGTTTGACGGTAATGCGGGGGTGCGTTTCAATCGCTTTCGTGACCGCCGCCGAAAACCCCTCGCGATCGACGGCCAATGCCGCTCCGGCTGGTAATCGGTGTTGATCGGCGCAAGCCATAATTAAAGATCCTGCCAAACGCAGTTCACGGTGCAGCACGCCAACGGCATTGGTCTCGGCGTCATCGGAACGGAAGGAGTTGGAGCACACCAACTCGGCTAGGTTTTGTGTGACATGCGCGTCTGTCGTTCGGGCGGGGCGCATTTCGAAAAGCTCAACGGCACAGCCAGCTTCGGCAATTTGCCAAGCGGCTTCTGATCCTGCGAGGCCGCCGCCAATGATCCTGACATGATGCTCGCTCATCGCTTCGTCCAATAGCTTACTTATTCTGCTGCCTTAGCTTTTTTCGTCGGCTTCGTTTTGCCCGATTTTGTCGCTTTTGGCGGGGTCGCGGCTTTTTGATGACCGCGTTGGGCAAACATTTTTTTCAAGAAAGCGCCTGTGTGACTGTCGCGGCAAGCCGCAATATCTTCAGGCGTTCCTGTGGCGACAATCTCGCCACCACCATCGCCACCCTCGGGGCCAACATCAATAATCCAATCGGCGGTTTTAATGACTTCCAAATTATGCTCTATCACGGCCACAGTGTTACCTTGATCGACAAGTTCGTGTAACACGTCGAGAAGTTTTCTTACATCGTGAAAATGTAAGCCAGTTGTTGGCTCATCGAGAATGTAAAGCGTGCGACCTGTCGCCCGCCGCGATAATTCCTTGGCGAGCTTAACGCGCTGCGCCTCACCGCCCGACAAGGTCGTGGCTTGCTGTCCAACTTTTATATAGCCTAACCCGACGCGCTGAAGCGTCTCCATTTTCTCACGAATGAGTGGTACGGCTTTAAAAAAACTACAGGCTTCATCGACGGTCATATCAAGCACTTGAGCGATATTCTTGTCTTTGAACGTAACCTCTAATGTCTCGCGATTATAGCGTTGTCCATGACAGCTATCGCATTGAACATAAACGTCGGGAAGGAAATGCATCTCGATCTTAATAACGCCATCGCCTTGGCAGGCCTCGCAACGCCCGCCTTTCACGTTGAAGGAGAAGCGCCCGGGCTTATAGCCTCGCGTGCGCGCTTCAGGGAGGCCAGCAAACCACTCGCGGATTGGTGTAAAGGCGCCGGTATAGGTGGCCGGGTTGGATCGCGGCGTACGGCCAATCGGCGACTGGTCGATATCGATGATTTTGTCGAGATATTCAGCCCCTTCAATAGCGTCATGTTCCGCGGGAACGTTGCGGCTATTGTTCAACCGTCGAGCTAGTGCGGTGTAGATTGTATCGAGCAACAGTGTTGATTTACCGCTACCGGAAACGCCGGTGACACAGGTGAAGGTTCCGAGTGGCAGATCAACCGAAACATTTTGCAAATTATTGCCACGAGCGCCTTTCACGTGGATGCGTTTTTTAGTTGAAATTTTACGCCGCGTTTCGGGTATCGCGACGGCTTGCGTGCCTTTTAGATATTGCCCTGTCAGGCTGTCGGCCGTGTCGATAATGTCTTTTGGAGTGCCAGCGGCGACAACATGTCCGCCATGCACGCCTGCACCAGGGCCAATATCGACGACATAATCAGCCGCCATAATAGCGTCCTCATCATGCTCGACAACGATCACTGTATTGCCAAGGTCGCGTAGATGCACCAGCGTATCGAGTAAACGCGCATTATCGCGTTGATGTAAGCCAATGCTCGGTTCATCGAGTACATAAAGCACGCCAGTTAAGCCGGAACCAATTTGCGAGGCGAGGCGAATACGTTGGCTCTCGCCGCCTGAGAGGGTGCCGGCATTGCGTGACAGCGACAGATAGTCTAATCCGACATCATTGAGGAATTTCAAGCGCTCTCTGATTTCGCGCAAAATGCGCGTGGCAATATCTTTTTGCTTACGCGTGAGCTTCTTCTCAAGGGCGTCAAACCAGACGGCGATGTCTTTAATTGATTGATTAACCACTTCGCCAATATGCAGGCCATTGATTTTAACGGACAAAGCTTCAGCTTTGAGGCGATAGCCACTGCACGTCTCGCAATGGGTGACCGATTGGAATTTCTCGATTTCCTCGCGCGCCCAATTACTATCGGTCTCGCGGTAGCGACGTTCAAGATTGGGGATCACCCCTTCAAAAACTTTCTTGTTTGTGAAACTGCGGACACCATCGTCATAGGTAAAACGTATTTCTTCGTCGCCGCTGCCAAATAATAGAATTTGGCGTTCAGCCTCGTCTAACTCGTGCCACGGCGTCGACATTGAGAAATTATAGTGTTTGGACAAGCTCTCGAGGGTTTGCGTGTAGTAAGGCGAGGATGTGCGCGACCATGGTGCCAAAGCGCCTTTGCGCAGAGACAGACCAGCATCCGGCACCACTGCGGCGGGGTCGATAAAAAATTGCGTACCCAAACCATCGCAGGCGGGGCAGGCGCCATAGGGATTGTTAAACGAAAACAACCGCGGCTCGATTTCATCAATGGTGAAGCCAGAAACCGGACAGGCAAAGCGCGACGAGAAAATCATTCGCGGCGCCTCTTTGTCATCGGCCAGCTCGAGCCCAGCAATGCCGTCTGTTAACTGTAGGGCGATCTCAACCGAGTCGGCGACACGGTTGCCGAGGTCGGGTTTCACGACGAGGCGGTCAACCACGACATCAATATCATGTTTGATCTTTTTATCGAGAGCGGGCACTTCGGTGATCTCATAAAATGCGCCGTCCACTTTAACGCGTTGAAAGCCGCGTTTTTGAAGTTCGAGAAAATCCTTTCGGTATTCCCCTTTGCGTCCGCGCACGATCGGCGCCAAAAGATAGGCGCGTGTCCCCTCCGGCAGCGCCATAATTTTGTCGACCATTTGGCTGACGGTTTGGCTTTCGATCGGGAGCCCGGTGGCGGGCGAGTAGGGGATACCGACCCGGGCATAGAGCAGGCGCAAATAGTCGTAAATTTCGGTGACGGTGCCGACGGTAGAACGCGGATTACGCGACGTTGTTTTTTGCTCGATTGAGATTGCCGGCGACAAGCCATCAATTTGATCGACATCGGGTTTTTGCATGAGTTCAAGAAATTGCCGCGCATAGGCTGACAGGCTCTCAACATAGCGCCTTTGACCTTCGGCATAGATGGTGTCAAAAGCCAGCGAGCTTTTCCCAGATCCGGACAGGCCGGTAATAACGATCAGTTCATCGCGCGGCAGCGACAGAGAAATATTTTTCAGATTATGCTCGCGCGCGCCTGAAATCACGATTTGCTTTAGTTGCCCTGAGGGCGCCGATGGTTTTGATTTCGTCATGATCTGTTTATCTAATTCGGCCTCGGTCCAACGTCCATGCGACACAAAATGCATGGCCTATTGTCTGGCGTATATGAGAAAATAGGCAAAACTTAGAACTTGTCCACAGCAATAAAAAATACCCGTGGCCGAGAGCATGGGCAGGGAAGCGTCACTTGTTTAATGTAGGGCCAACGAAGGAGACGAATCATGGCTGGAAGCGTGAATAAAGTGATATTGGTAGGTAATTTGGGCGCTGACCCAGATGTTCGTCAGACAAAAGATGGCCGTCCTGTGGTCAATTTGAGCGTCGCAACCAGCGAGAACTGGCGCGATAAGGCGAGCGGTGAACGGCGGGAGAAGACGGAATGGCACCGCGTCGTGCTATTTTCCGAAGGCCTATGTCGGATTGCTGAGCAATATCTGAAAAAAGGCTCAAAAGTCTATATCGAAGGACAGCTGCAAACGCGCAAATGGCAAGATGATAATGGCAATGACCGTTACACCACTGAAATCGTGTTGCAAAACTATGGCGGAACGCTGACCATGCTTGACACACGCGGTGGCGGAGACGCTATGCCAAGCGGCGGTGGCGGCGAATTTATCGCTAACAAAGGCGGCGACAGCGGTATCGACGACGATATCCCCTTTTAATATTTAAACCTCTGAAATATAGAGGTTATTTATACCGCTTTTCGGCCCAAAATATGCCGTTTTGGTTGCGACTCATAGGTGCTTGCGGGTATAATTTAACTCGTTCTTCAGTGATCAAGAAAGCAGTCGAGTGGCCGATACTCCCGATGATGATGAGGTTGTAGAAGCGGGCGATACTTCGCCGCCCGCAGATACCCCGATCACGCCTTTTGTGGCGGAGGGCGACGTTAATCCTATTCTGCTCGAAGACGAGATGAAGAGCAGCTATCTCGATTATGCCATGAGCGTGATCGTGAGCCGCGCGCTCCCCGACGTGCGCGATGGTCTGAAACCCGTGCATCGTCGAATTTTGTTCTCGATGCATGAAAATGGCTATGAATATAACAAGCCCTATCGCAAATCAGCCCGCGTCGTCGGCGACGTGATTGGTAAATATCACCCGCATGGTGACCAATCGATTTATGACGCCTTGGTGCGGATGGCGCAGGATTTCTCGATGCGATTGCCGCTGCTCGACGGGCAGGGCAATTTCGGTTCAGTGGATGGCGATCCGCCGGCGGCGATGCGTTATACCGAAGTCCGCATGGCCAAGCCGGCTCAATATTTGCTGAGCGATATTGATAAGAACACGGTCGATTTCCAAGACAATTATGATAATTCTGAGCGCGAGCCGACAGTTCTGCCAGCGCGCTTTCCCAATCTCTTGGTTAACGGCGGCAATGGTATTGCTGTGGGCATGGCGACCAATGTGCCGCCACATAATCTTGGTGAATTAGTGGATGCATGTCTCGCGCTGATCGAAAACCCAGCCCTGAGTGACGAGGATCTGCTACAAATTGTTCCAGGGCCAGATTTTCCGACGGGCGGCTATATTCTTGGACGCAATGGGCCGAAAAGTGCGGTCATGACCGGGCGTGGCTCGATCGTGATGCGAGGTCGTGCGACGATTGAAACCATTCGTAAAGACCGTGAAGCCATTATTATCACTGAGATACCCTATCAGGTAAATAAGACCTCGATGATTGAGCGGATCGCGGATTTGGTGCGCGATAAAACGATCGAGGGCATTTCTGATCTGCGCGACGAGTCCGATCGCGACGGTATGCGTGTCGTTGTTGAACTTAAGCGCGACGCGATGGGCGATATTGTCCTTAATCAGCTGTATCGTTACTCGCAATTACAGACCAGTTTCGGTGCCAACATGCTGGCCTTACGGGGCGGCCGTCCGCAATTGATGAATGTGCGGGAGATGCTGCAGGCGTTTCTCGAATTTCGCGAAGAGGTTGTTACGCGGCGTTGTAAGTTCGATCTCGGCAAAGCGCGCGATCGGGCGCATGTTTTGGTTGGTCTGGCGATTGCGGTTACGAATATTGATGAGGTTATCGCCTTAATTCGCAGCGCGCCATCGCCGAAAGCGGCGCGCGAAGAATTGATGTCGCGTCTGTGGCCAGCGCGCGATATTGAGGCTTTGATCAATTTGATTGATGATCCTTTACATCGACTTAATGAAGACGGCACTTATCGCTTGAGCGAAGCGCAGGCTCGCGCCATTCTGGATCTACGGTTGCAACGTTTGACCGCCATGGGGCGCGATGAAATTGGCGATGAATTAAAGCAACTGGGCGATCAAATTAGTGATCTGCTTGATATCTTGCGCAGCCGACCGCGCTTGCTCGACATCATCCGGAGCGAGTTGAGCGAGAGCAAGGCTGAATTTGCCACACCGCGTCGTACGGAAATTTTAGAAGATGACGGCGAGATGGATGATGAGTCATTGATCCCGCAAGAAGACATGGTCGTTACAGTGAGCCACGCCGGCTATGTGAAGCGGGTGCCGCTATCGACCTATCGCGCGCAAAAAAGGGGCGGTAAAGGCCGCTCGGGAATGTCGACCAAGGACGAAGATTTTGTCGTGCGCTTGTTTGTTGCCAATACGCATCAGTCGATCTTGTTCTTCACCACGACGGGCATGGTCTACAAGCTGAAGGTCTGGCACCTGCCGGTAGGCAATCCGCAGGCGCGAGGTAAAGCCTTGGTTAATCTGCTGCCGCTCTCGGAGGGCGAGACACTGGCGGCCGTCATGGCGCTGCCGTCGGATGAGGATCGTTGGGGGGATCTCCATGTGATGTTCGCAACCAGCCTCGGTAATGTTCGCCGAAACGATCTGTCAGATTTCGTTCAGATTAATCGGAATGGTAAAATTGCCATGAAACCGGAAGCGGGCGAGGTGATTATCGGCGTCGATATTTGTACCGATGACGATGATGTGTTGCTGACGGCCTCTGACGGTCGCTGTATCCGCTTTCCGGTAACGGCTGTGCGGGTGTTCCGCAGTCGTAATTCCACCGGCGTGCGTGGTATTAAGCTCGCCGATGACAGTCAGGTGATTTCTATGGCGATCCTGCGCCATAGCGATGCATCGCCGGCCGAACGTGCGACTTATCTGAAACAGGCCAGTGCCATCCGTCGCGCTAGCGGAGAAGAGGCCTCCGATCTTGAGGTTGGGGTTGATGAAGATGGCGGCGACGACTCCGGCAATGAGTTGTTAGGAGAATATATGTATACGTCTTTGATCTTGCCCATGACATACACCAATGGCACAGCGCAATCCCCACGAATGGAGGTCAGTCTTGGTGCTGGCAATGGCAGTCTCTGTTTTTCGTACGCATATAGCCCGGACAAAAATCCTATGGCTGCGAATGCCGAAGAGCGCATGAAAAATACAAGCTATATTCCTGTCAACAGCCATCTACATAATTTGCCGACGGATGCTAAAACTGAGATCGGCAAGTGGCTCGACCACCTGTCAAAAAGAAATAATACTCTCGATTTTACTGCAGAAAAATTGCTGCCAGTGCTCGAAAAAATAATGTCGACACCCAAAAGTAAGCATAGTTTTCGGGACGACGTCTTTTTCAGCTCTCAAGATGTGCAGCATCTTTTGCGCCTGATGACTGGACGAACGGAAGAAGACGTAAAAACTATGGTTCGTGTGTTAGATGTGAACTGCGACGAAGAAATAAACTTGAGCGAAACGGTCGAGTTTTTCTTAGAAGATTCACGGCGGATAGTCAATTCCCAGATAAAGTCTTCGTTCGCTTTAAAAGCTAAATGCTCCACACGTGTATCTGACTCTATTTACTCAAAGATTGAAATCGCAACTCCGCTGGGTCGAAATTCGCGAGTTCCAAGCGGGGTTGTCACTTCATCGCTCGATGGCATTGTTAGAGTATGGAATGCAAAATTAGATTTGGCGTTCACATGCAACCTAAATGAAGACGAAAATGAGAAACACTACGCCGCAAAAAGCTTTGCGGGTGCCGGGAAAATATTAGCTTCGGGGCTAGTAGAAGACACAGCACACAGTCAGATCATTGCGGGATGCAGCGACCGTCAAT
>JAYODZ010000073.1:1147-9453 GCA_038106515.1 Rhodobiaceae bacterium | reverse complement strand
AATTCGCGGATAATGATCAGGGTTGAGGCATCGACAGGGCGAACCGCTTTGCCGCCATCGCTCCGAAACTCGCTGGCTTTTCCTGGTGTTACCGGACTTTTCATCTTACTCGCCATGTTTCCCCCTTAAACAATCGTAATCTGTATGGTTTAGGCGCTTGCTATTGATCTTCGAAGCCGTGCATTCGTAAAGCCCACTGCCAGCCGATCACGGCGCCTTTGACACGCGGTAAGCTATACAGGGCGACTGCGAAAGCTAAAATGGTAAAGATCAGCGCATGCACCCAAAGTGGCGGCGCATAAAATCTTTCGACCAGCAAGGCGACCGGAATAATAACGTGCCCGACAATAAAAATTGTGAAGTAAGGCGGCGCATCATCGGCTTCATGGCCGGCTAGATGCAGACCACAATTTGGGCAGTCGTCGCGTACTTTCAAAAAAGCGCGATAAATCGAGGCTTGTCCGCAAGCTGGGCATTTTTGCCCTAAGCCCTTAAAAATGGCGCTCCAAATTGATCTTTCGACGGGGTTTTGGCTGCTATTTTGCGGTTGCATGAACTGTCCTTATCGCGATCGCTTTGGCTTAGCCTTTTTTGGACGGATTTTCTTCTGTTTTTTTGTCGCGGTGGATTTTTTGCGCCCTGAAAATTGCCCGCCGGCTTCGAGAGAGAACAACAATCCTCCTTTAACGGGCACTGTCTCCTCTAAAGTGACCTCGACTGGCTCCCCCAATTTAAAGGTCAATCCCGAGGCCAGGCCCGTCATGGTGTAGCCGTCATCATCGACAACAAAACGCTCGCCGCCTAGGCGCGAAATCGGAGCCAAGCCCTCTGCACCCGTCTCAAGCAAACGAATGAAAAGTCCAGCGCGCGACAGCCCCGTAATCATGCCATCGAATGTTTCGCCGACTCGTTTCGACATAAAGGCGGAGAGATAGCGCTCATTGGCGGCGCGCTCCGCCATCATGGCGCGCCGTTCACTTTGCGATATGCGCTCGGCGGTATCAACCATTTGCGCTTTATCGGTTTCACTTAGCCCGTCGTCGCCTAGACCAAGAGCGCTGATCAGGCCACGATGAACAATTAAGTCGGCATAGCGGCGAATGGGCGAGGTAAAATGGGCGTAATGCGACAAGTTCAAGCCGAAATGGCCAATATTTTCGGTCGCGTAAGCGGCCTGCGCTTGTGTGCGTAAAACCGCTTCGCTGATCATGTCGGCATGGGCTTCGGCCGGAGTGCTTTGCAGAATTTGGTTAAACAGTTGCGGTAATAGGGTTTGTCCGCGATTGAGCTTAATACCCAAGGGACGGATGAAATTTGCGAAGCCTGTGACTTTTTCGAGCGATGGCGCATCGTGTACGCGGTAAATCAGAGGTGTTTGCTTGCGCTCCAACTGCTCGGCGGCGCAACGATTAGCGCAGACCATCATTTCTTCGATCAGACGATGCGCTTCTAGTCGCGGCGGTATCGAGATCGCGGAAATTTGTCCCCGATCATCGAGACGGATCTTACGTTCGGGGCGGTTCAGATCCAAGGGGCGACGTTTTTCCCGCGCGATTACCATGGCTTGATAGCAGGCCCAAATCGGCGCGAGATTATGCGCCGAGCCGTCGGCAGCGGGCGTTGTCGGCAGGGTATCAAACACCGCTTGCGCCTGCTCATAGCTATAGGCCTCAGCTATGCGTATAAGGGCTCGATCGAAGCGATGGCCGCGCCGTTCACCGTCTAGCCCGATCGCAATGTGGCAAACGAGGGCTGGGCGTGTTTCATGCGCGCGGAGCGAGCAGAGATCATTTGACAGACGCTCGGGTAACATCGGGATAACACGATCGGGCATGTAAACCGAATTGCCGCGCCGCCGCGCTTCTAAATCTATTTCTGATCCGGGGCTGACAAAGGCAGCGACGTCGGCGATCGCGACCGTCAGGTCAAAACCTGTTTCGGTAACCGTAACAGCGATCGCATCATCATGATCGCGGGCATCGGCCGGATCGATGGTGATAAAATCGAGCGCAGTCAGATCGGTGCGCGCTCGCTGAGGTAGGGCTGGTAGGGCTTCGGCTTCTGCCAGCACCGCATCTTCGAAGGTAAAGCGGATCGACTGCTCGGCAATCGCAATCATGGAGAAAACATCGGGCGCATCGGCGGCGCCAATGCGCGAGACGAAACGAGCTTTGCGTTCACCACGACGTCGGCTTTCGACACGCTCGGCGATGATCACATCATTCTCTCCAAAGCCGGCATCGGCAGAAAGATCATATTCATACAGCACGCGCCGATCGGCTGGTACCAGTCGAAGTTGTGTGCCGGATTTGCGGACGATACCGATGATACGCTCAGTCGTTTGACTGATACGTTTGATGATGCGGGCGGTGTATCGGGTCTGCGATTTTCGCGTCAAACGGGCAAGGGCGCGGTCGCCGATCTGCACCGGCGCTTGTTTGGCGCGGCGTAATTCCTGAATTTCAATAATCGGCGCGGGTTCGGGTACTGATTGCGTTGGTTTACCAACAAAGGCACCTTCGGAATTTCGGCCAATAATTTCGATCATGCAGACGGCCGGTAAATCACCGGCCAAACGCAGGCCGGATAGTTTGTCGGTTTCGATCTCGCCCTCGGCGGCAAGGTCGCGCAATATTTTTTTCAGCCGAATACGGTCAGCGCCCTTGATGCCGAATTCGCGCGCAATCTCTCGCTTACCGACTTTTCCAGCCGCGTTGCGAATAAATTCGAGAATGGTTTGTGCGTCGGGGAAACCGTTTGGCTCGTTGTCGCTCATCCAGTTTTCTTCTTACGCGCGGGCGCTCGTTTTTTCTTGGCCGGCCCTTTCGCCCGTCGAGCCTCAATCAGCGACATAGCGCGTTCCATGGTGACGCTGGCTGGATCCTCGTCCTTTGGAATGGTGGCATTTATTTTGTCATGCTTCACATACGGGCCGAACCGACCGTTCATCACGCGCACGGGCTTACCGTCGTCGGGGTGCTCACCTAAATCCTGAATAACGCTTTGCGAGGTCGCACGACCCGGGCCTTTGGCCTTGCGCTCGGCAAGAACAGTGACCGAACGATTAATGCCGATTTCGAAGACCTCGTCGGGGGTTTCGAGGCTTGCAGATTGCTTGCCGCACTTAATATAGGGCCCATAGCGGCCAATATCGGCGGTTATATCTTCGCCCGTTTCTGGGTGAGGACCGACCAATCGCGGCAATGACAGCAGTTTCAAGGCGTAGTCGAGTTCCATCTCTTGTGGCGTTTTTCCTTTCGGAATGCCAGCGCGCTTTGGTTTCTCGTTTACCTCAGATTTTTCGCCGAGCTGAATATAGGGGCCAAAGCGTCCATTTTTAACATGGACATCGAAACCGGAGTTCGGGTCCTGGCCAAGGATGCGTTCGACATCGCCCTGTTCCGCCTGCTCGCCGGCAAAGGGGCGCGTGAAGTTACAATCTGGATAGCGCGTGCAACCGACAAAGGCACCGAAACGGCCTGTCTTCAGACTTAGATCGCCTTCGTTACATTTCGGGCAGCGGCGCGGATTGCCATCGCCTGTATCTTTAAAAATATGCGGACCTAGCACATCATTCATGCGGTCAAGGACGACCGTGTTGCGGAGCTCCAAGGTCTGATCAATATTGGGCTTAAAATCGCTCCAGAACCGCCTCAGAACATCGAGGTAGCTCATCTCGCCGTTGGAAATCAGATCGAGATCATGCTCGAGCGAAGCGGTAAAATCATATTCGACATAACGTTCGAAGAAGCTCTCAAGGAAAGCCACGACTAGGCGACCCTTGTCTTGCGGAATGAAGCGGTTGCGATCCATGACGACATAATCGCGTTCACGCAACACTGACAGCACCGATGCATAAGTCGACGGCCGCCCGATGCCAAGCTCTTCCATTTTCTTGACCAAGGAGGCCTCGGAATAACGCGGCGGCGGTTCGGTAAAATGTTGCTCGGGCTTAACTTCAGACACGTTCAATACCTGACCTTCTTGCAGGTCGGGAAGCCGGACGTCATCTTTATCATCGTCGCTGGCTTCGTCTTTACCTTCTTCATAAACGCCCAAAAAGCCTAGGAAGGTAATAACCGTGCCACTTGCGCGCAAGCCCGTTTGTCGGTCTTGGCTTACAATGTCGACCGTGGTGCGCTCGACGCGTGCAGGGTTCATCTGGCAAGCCAATGTTCGCTTCCAAATCAGCTCATACAGCTTTTGCTCGTCGGCATTGAGCAAAGATTTAATGTCGTCGGGGGCGCGCATGATTGAGGTTGGGCGGATCGCCTCATGGGCTTCTTGCGCATTGGCCGCGGTTTTGGTGTAACGCCGCGCCGCTTCGGGCAAATAGTCATTGCCGTAGTCGCGTTGGATTTTATCTCGAATTTCGCTCACCGCTGACGCGTCGAGATCTAGCCCGTCGGTCCGCATGTAAGTGATGAGACCGGTCATCTCGCCGCCGATTGACACGCCTTCATAGAGCTTTTGTGCGACCTGCATGGTGCGGCTGGCAGAAAACCCAAGTTTGCGTGCCGCTTCCTGTTGCAGGGTCGATGTCGTGAAAGGCGGCGCCGGGTTGCGATTACCTGGTTTGCGTTCGACGCGGTCAACGGTAAAGCGCGCATTGCGGATGGCCTCTTCGGCATCGCGAGCCATAGCTTCATTTTCGAGCGTGAACTTATCAGCCTTTTGTCCTTGATAGAGCGAGAGGCGGGTCGGCACCGAGGCTGCCGTCGGGGTTTTGAGAATTGTATCGACGCTCCAATATTCGCGTGGTCGAAATTGTTCGATCTCGATCTCGCGTTGGCAAATCAGGCGGAGGGCGACTGATTGAACGCGCCCGGCTGAGCGCGCACCTGGTAATTTGCGCCACAGCACGGGCGACAAATTAAAGCCAACCAAATAATCCAGCGCGCGGCGCGCGAGATATGCATCAACCAGCTTTTCATCAATTTGTCTTGGGTGTTCCATCGCCTCCAGCACGGCCGAACGGGTAATGGCGTTAAAAACGACGCGGCTGATCGACTTGCCTTCGAGAACCTTTTTCTTCCGTAAGACTTCGAGCACATGCCAAGAGATGGCTTCGCCTTCACGATCGGGGTCGGTGGCGAGAATGAGGCGGTCAGCCGTTTTCACCGCATTGGCTATTTCGTCGAGCCGGCTTTTCTTGCCGCCATTGACTTCCCATGTCATGGCAAAATCTTGATCCGGATCGACGGAGCCATCTTTCTCCGGCAAATCGCGGACGTGACCGATGGATGCGAAGACTTTCGTATTGCTTCCGAGATACTTATTTATTGTTGTCGCTTTTGCTGGCGACTCGACAATGACGACATCCATACAGTGTTTTTCCCATCGGTTTGGCCTCCATAAATGGGCAAAATAAAGCGCGATGTCAAATGGCAGAATAGTGTCGGGGGTAGAAAAATACCGAAAATGATCTAATCAGACGAGGCTAGGCTGACTTTGCCATCATGATGACGGAGCAAAAGCCCCGCCAGCTCTAACTCCAGAAGTGCTTGATAAATATAAGGAAGTGGCATGTCTGTTAGCTCCGTCAAAGCGTTGATGCTGATGGCCGTCGGTCCCAAAAGGGTGTGGATTTGCCCGCGATCGCTATCTGATAGCTCAGGGGGTGAAGTGGGGCGTTGGTTCAACGGGAGCGGCGGGCGCGCCTCAAATTGTCCGGCGCTAAGTGCCATGGCGGCATCTATATCGTCGGCGGTTTCGACCAAACCTGCGCCCTCTCGGATGAGGTTGTTTGAACCTAAGCACCGGGGATCGAGTGGTGAGCCTGGAACAGCAAAGACATCGCGACCAAATTCATTGGCCAAACGCGCGGTGATCAGAGATCCCGACCGGCGGGCGGCCTCGATGACCAAAGTGCCGCGGCCAAGTCCTGCTATGATGCGATTTCGCCTTGGAAATTGCGATGCTTGCGGCTTGGTGCCAGGTGGGTTTTCGCATATTAACAGGCCCGCCTGTTTAATTCGATCCTGTAAAGCCGCGTTTTCGGGCGGGTAGTGAATATCGACGCCATTGGCGATAACGGCGATGGTGCCGCTATCGATCATGGCTTTATGGCAAGCGGTATCAATACCGCGGGCTAAGCCAGAGACGCCGACCCAGCCCCTTCGGCCCAATTCAGTGCAGAGACGGGCGCAGAGCGTTAAGGCGGCAGCCGATGCATTGCGTGCGCCGACAATGGCCAAGGTCTGTCTTTCTAGCACAGACGGATGCCCAAATATGCTAACCATTGGCGGCGCGCTTGTTGTTTCCGCGAGCAGTCGTGGATAGACTGGACCACCCCAGATCAAATATTTACCGCCCAATTTGCTCGTGGTCGCTATTTCTATATCGATCTGATTTGCTGCCGCGAGCTTGAAGTTCTTTCGCCCGCCGCGCGCCGAAAGCGCCGGCAGGGCGGCGAGAGCTTCCTGCGGCGAGGCATAATTATGCATCAGCATTTGAAAGCTTTGCGGTCCGACATTTTGACTGCGGACGATTCTCAAGCAGATCGCTAAGTTTTGCTCGCTATACCACATAGTGCTTCTTTTTGTTTTTGTCGACGCTCGCGACGCAGAGCGTTCAATTAGTATCACTTATTCCGAAGTGAGAGGGAAGAGCTTAAGATTTTCCGATGCGCGGTTCGCGGCCGGCGAGCAGACGCTTGATGTTGTCGCGGTGCGTCCAATAGGCAATCAGTGCTAAAAGCCCGCTGAGGATGGCGAGGTTCAAATTGCCGAGGGCAAACATAGCGACAGGGACCGCTAGGCAAGCCATTAAAGCCGACAGAGACGAGATCTTGAATAAGGCGGCGGTCACCAGCCAAACGCCGACAAACACGAGCGCCGCGAGCGGGTTGAGGGCTAGTAAGACACCAATAAAAACAGCAATCCCTTTGCCGCCTTTAAACCGCAACCACACAGGAAAAACATGTCCCATAAATGCACCCAGCGCGGCGGCACTTTGCAGGAGAGTGAGATCGGCTGCCGAGACAAAAACGTGGCCAATGATGAGAACAGATGCCGCGCCTTTGAGAGCGTCAGCCAGCAACGTCAATAGAGCGATGGATTTTTTTCCCGTACGCAGAACATTGGTGGCGCCAATATTACCAGAGCCAATGGCCCGGATATCGCCCAGCCCCGCCATTCGCGTGAAAAATAATCCAAAAGGGATAGAGCCACTTAAATAGCCAGTGGCAAAACTCAAAAGTAAAAAATCGAGGGTCGTCATGCTAAATCATCATCGCGGGCGTAAACACATTTTCCGCCGACATATGTTGCTTCAACGCGCCCCTGAACACGGCGGCCTTCGAGAACAGCATTTTTGGATTTCGAAGCGAGGTCATCGGCGTCGATGATCCAGGGGGCGTCGAGATCGACCAGCGCCAAATCCGCCGCCGCACCGAGCACCAAGCGGCCACCTTCGATGCCGAGAATATCGGCCGGCCCCGAGGTCACCGTCCGCAATAAGGTTAGTAAATCCACGCCGTCGCTATGGTGTAAGGTGATCAAGCCGGTTAGTAGGGTTTCGACGCCTACCGACCCGAAGGCCGCCTGCTGGAAAGGTTGCCGCTTAGCATCGGCGTCTTGTGGATTATGCGCTGAAACAATGACGTCAATGACGCCTTCGCCAACCGCATCGACTAGGGCGAGGCGATCGCTCTCGGCCCTGAGCGGCGGGTTTAGTTTCGCGAAGCTTCGGTAATTCTCGACATCATTTTCATTGAGGAGTAGGTGGTTAATACCGACGCCACAGCTAACATTTAAGCCAAGCGCGCGCGCCTGTCGCATGCTGGCAATGCTGTCGGCAGAAGAAACTTGCGCCAAGTGGTAACGCCCGCCGGTTAATTGGACGAGGCGCAAATCGCGCTCGATAATCACCGTTTCGGCGGCCGCTGGAATACCTGGTAATCCCAGGCGCGTCGCTAGCTCGCTCTCATTCATGACGCCAGCGCTCAACAAATCGTCATCCATCGCATGATGAACAATCAGGGCGCCGAAGCTGGCGGCATAGGATAGAGCGCGCCGCATCGTCAAGGCATTCATGATACTGCGGTCGCCATTCGAAAAAGCAATCGCGCCGGCATCACGCAGCAGCGCAAATTCGCTGAGTTGGTCGCTGTCGCAGCCTTTGGTGATCGCGGCCATCGGGATAACCCGCACCATAGCGGTGTCGCGCGCGCGCCGGCTAATAAAGTCGACCAAAGCGGCATCATCAATTGCGGGGCGCGTGTCAGGCATTACCACGATGCTGGTGACGCCGCCGCGCGCCGCGGCATGCGAGGCTGTTGCCAGTGTTTCGCGATGCTCATATCC
>JAYODZ010000073.1:0-1137 GCA_038106515.1 Rhodobiaceae bacterium | reverse complement strand
CATTAGGGCTTTGCCTTGTCCGTCAATGCAGTCGCCGTCGGCGTTCGACAGGTTTTCTCCGATTTCAGCAATGCGGCCGTCATTGACGCGAAGGGCGCCGATCATGTCCAAACCAGAAGCTGGGTCGAGTAAGCGCACATTTTGGAAGATGAGATCAGCCATGGCTCGCCTCATCTTCGCCATTGCGCGGTAAGTTTAACGCCAGGGCTTCGAGTGCAGCCATGCGGACAGCGACCCCCATTTCGACCTGTTCGCGGATCAGGCTCACATCGGGGTCGTCGGCAATCGCGCTATCAATCTCGACGCCGCGGTTCATCGGCCCTGGATGCATCACCAGCGCCCCAGGCTTGGCGTAGCCGAGCTTTTCTTCATCCAGCCCATAGAGGTGATAATATTCGCGCACGGAGGGAACCAAACTGCCGCTCATACGCTCATTTTGTAAGCGCAACATCATCACAATATCGCATCCCGCCAGCCCTTGTTTCATGTCATAGAAAACATTGGCGCCGAGACGCTCCGCACTATGCGGGATGAGAGTGCGGGGGCCGACCAAATTAATTTGGGCGCCCATCATCGACAGCAACAGAATATTCGACCGCGCTACCCGCGAATGCGAGATGTCGCCACAAATAGCGATTTTGAGGCCATCGAGTCGTCCCAATCGGCGCCTGATGGTCAGCGCGTCAAGAAGCGCTTGCGTCGGGTGCTCGTGGGCGCCATCACCAGCATTAAGGACGGCGCAGGAAACTTTTTGAGCGAGCAGCGCGACGGCACCGCTGGCGCTATGACGAACGACAATCAGATCCGGGTTCATCGCATTGAGCGTAACGGCGGTGTCGATCAGTGTCTCGCCTTTACTCATGGCCGAGGCGGCGACATTCATATTCATAACATCGGCGCCGAGACGTTTACCCGCAAGCTCGAAAGAGCTTTGCGTACGTGTGGAGCTTTCAAAGAAGAGATTAATCTGCGTTCTGCCGCGAAGAGCATTGCCCTTTTTATTTGCTTGTCGGTTGAAGCTGACATAGCGATCAGCGCGGTCGAGGAGATTTTCGATGTCCTGCTTGGAAAGCCCTTCAATGCCCAGCAAGTGCTGGTGCGGAAAATAGGTGCTTTCGGGCGCTTCACTCATCAAAG
>JAYODZ010000072.1:0-9470 GCA_038106515.1 Rhodobiaceae bacterium | reverse complement strand
CGCGGGACGCTTGGTATGGCGCGGTCGCAACATCCCGTTAGCGCCAATAGCCAATTCTTTATCTGTTTTGAAGATGCGAGCTGGCTCAATGGTCAATATACGATTTTCGGCGAAGTGATCGAGGGGATGGAGCATATCGACGCTATCACCCGCGGCGAGCCGCCGGCAGATCCTGACAAAATTATTTCTATGCGTTTAGCTGATTAATTTCCCGTTCTCATGCAAGTTGACGATTTCGACTTTGACTTGCCCGAAGAGAATATTGCTTTAAGGCCCTGCGAGCCGCGCGATCATGCGCGGCTACTGGTTTTACCGACCGGCACCACGCCGCGTGATGCGCATATTTTTGATTTGCCACAGATTTTACGCCCTGGCGATCTATTGATTGTCAATAATACGCGGGTCTTGCCTGTGCGGCTATTGGGCGTCCGGCGGCGCGAGACCAGCCAAGCCAAAATCGAAATAACGCTGATCAAACGGCGGGGCGCAACACAATGGCAGGCTATGGCGCGCCCGGCCAAGCGGCTACGTGCTGGCGACAAGATAGAATTTGGCGCATTAAATGCGCAAGTGACATCGCGCTCAGAAGCCTATATTGAGGTCGCCTTCGATATCGCAGCTGCTGAGATGGAAAATGCCTTGTTTGCCGCCGGCGAGATGCCATTGCCGCCCTATATTGCCAGTCGACGAGCGGCCGATGATCGCGATCAGCATGACTATCAAACACGTTTCGCCCGTTACGATGGGGCTGTTGCGGCGCCAACGGCTGGCCTTCACTTCACAGATCGCTTAATGGCTGATTTGGCGGCCCAGAATATTGCGGTCGAAGAAGTAACACTGCATGTGGGTGCCGGCACATTTCTGCCCGTCAATGTCACGGACATCCAGCAGCATCAGATGCATAGCGAATGGGGCGAGGTAACATCCGACGTGGTTGAGAAAATAAAAGCGCAAAAAGCGCGGGGTGGGCGCGTCATTGCCGTTGGCACGACGTCTCTGCGTATTCTCGAAAGTGCGGCTCAAGCTGGAGTGGATGGTTTAGAGGCTTTTTCGGGAGACACGGATATATTTATTTATCCCGGTTACAAGTTTCGCGTTATTGATGGTTTGATCACCAATTTCCATTTACCGCGTTCGACATTATTCATGCTGGTTTGCGCTCTGACTGGAACGCACCGTATGAAACAGGCATATGCCCATGCTATCGAACAAGGCTATCGTTTTTACTCGTATGGCGACGCCTGTTTTTTGGAGCGTTCTGATGAAGTTTAAAATTTCAGCAACTGACGGGGCGGCGCGCACGGGCATTATCGAAACGCCGCGCGGTGAGATCCGAACACCAGCCTTCATGCCCGTGGGGACAGCGGCAACGGTTAAGGCGATGTATCCCGACCAGGTGCGCGATCTTGGCGCCGATATTATTCTCGGCAACACTTACCATCTTATGTTACGCCCCGGTGCTGAAGAGGTCGCAGCATTGGGTGGGCTGCAACACTTCATGCAATGGGATGGCCCGATCCTAACTGATAGCGGCGGTTTTCAGGTTATGTCTTTGTCTAAACTTCGGAAAATGTCGGAGGAGGGCGTCTCTTTTCAAAGTCATATTGATGGCAAAACTTATATGCTGACGCCGGAACGCAGTATCGAAATTCAGACCCTGTTGGGTGCCAATATTCGCATGGTGCTAGATGAATGCACGCCATTTCCGGCGACACGTGATGAGGCGCGCCACAGCATGGAATTATCGATGCGCTGGGCTAAGCGCTCGAAACAGGCCTTTGCGACTTATGACGCCGGTCTCGGGGATGCATTATTTGGCATTGTACAGGGGGGCGTTTATGAGGATTTGCGACATGCCAGTATTGCGGCCCTGACAGATATTGGCTTTGACGGCTATGCGATCGGCGGTCTGGCGGTTGGCGAAGGGCAGGCAACCATGTTGCAAGTCTTGGACTTCACCGTGCCCGCGATGCCGGTCGCGGCGCCGCGTTATCTGATGGGCGTTGGAACACCTGATGATTTGGTTGAGGCCGTGCGCCGTGGTGTTGATATGTTTGACTGCGTCATGCCCACACGGGCGGGGCGGCACGGGACCGCCTATAGCTGGCGGGGGAAAATCAATATCCGCAATGCCCGCCATGCCGACGACCCGCGCCCGCTCGATCCGGATGTAAACTGCGAGGCCAGCCAGCGTTACAGCCGCGCCTATCTACATCATTTGCACCGCTGTGGCGAATATTTAGGGGCGATGCTGCTGACGTGGCACAATTTGGCGTTTTATCAGGACCTCATGGCCCAAATGCGAGAGGCTATAGCCAACGGTGAATTTCAGGCTTTTTATGATCGGTTCAAAACACAACAAGCAGTTGGCGATATTGACCCCGTGTCTTTGCCAAGCGCCTCGGACTCGCTATAGACGATCCAACCAGTTGATAAACTCATTTTGCTTGCGTGCTGGTACGATAACGTCGTCATCGACACCATATTTCCATCTCAAATCAAGCTGATCATTATTATTTAAAGTTATGAAATCATTCGAAAAAATTTCGAGATCTTCATCGTCTTGAAAGCGCCCTTCTTGGATCAAGCCGGCGGCACGAAAGCGGGCGAGGGCGGCGATTTCAGCCAGGTCATATTCTGGATGATATTGTAACCCGATAAAGCTGCCACCTTGATAGCGGATTTCTGCGGCCTGAACCTGCGTGTGCCCATTTTGCGCCAGTAAAATACTGTCGGTCGGCAGGCGATCGACCTCATCAAAATGGCTCGAAAACCCGTCAAAACAAACACTGCGGTTGGCAAAAACCCAGTGCGCGGCACCCTCCGATGTGAGCTGAATTTTTCGGGCCAGTCCAAATTCGCGGCCATTCGGATTAAGACGTACACTCCCGCCAGCCGCAACGCAGGCGATCTGCAAGGCCCAACACGAGCCAAAGCCACGCAGACCAGCCGCAAGACCCGCCTGCATCAACTCGATTTGACGCTTGACGGCAGGGGTATCGTGATAGGCCGTTAAACTCGAGCCCGTCCACAGCATGGCGTCGAAACTACTTAAATCGGGAAGGGCGCAATCCGTATCGGCTGGAAAAACAATCTCGCTCACAGCGTCCGGCCGGTAGCGAAACAGCATCGCGTTATAGAGATCGGCCGCAATATGAGCGCCGGCTTCGATCAACTCGTTCCGCGCGCTACGGTCATAGCCGTCAATGATTAAAAAGCGCATGGGTGTATCAGACTGGCTTTTCGCCCTCAATGGTTACGCGATACATTAGCCGCTCAAATTGTTGATAGTCGTCGACAGCATAATGCTGCGTACAACGATTATCCCACATCGCCAATGTATTTGGTGTCCAACGGAAGCGGCAGCAATATTCGGGGCGGGTCGATTGCTCGAACAGATACGATAGCAGTGGCTTTGACTCTTTCTCGGTCATCCCCTCAAAGCGCAGGGTGAACATGTCATTGACATAAAGCGCTTTGCGGCCTGTGATCGGGTGCGTCCGCACCACGGGGTGCAGAACTTCATCCATAACGCTATCGCTCCATGTGTAGGTGATGGCCGCTTTTTTCTCATATTTATCGCGTGTCGTCTCAGCCGTATAGGCACGACTTGCGGAATGCACAGCCTTCAAATCCTGGATCATATCTTTCATGGCGTCGGAGAGGCGCTCATAAGCAAGATATTGGTTGGCCCAGAGCGTGTCGCCGCCATACGGGGGGATGGTTTTACCGTAAAGGACCGAGCCCATGCTGGGCTTGGCGAAGAAAGAATTATCCGTATGCCACCCCGTGCCAAAAGTGGCGCTTTCACCTGCGGGTTTCAGTACTTTTGTGACCTCAGGCATATCCGACATGCCATCGACGATCGGATGCACTTCCAAAGGACCAAAGCGGCGGGCAAAGGCAATTTGCTCGTCAAGCGAAATATGCTGGTCGCGCAAGAAGATCACGCCGAAATCCATCAATGCATCGTGCAAGTTGGAAAATTCTTCGTTCGATAAATTGTTTATTTGCACACCTGAAATCTCGGCACCACAAGCGCCCGTCACGGGGGTTATGGAAAGAGAAGAAGCGGACATCGTCGTCATCCTTAAACTGAGAATTGGTTACATATTGTACGCTGACCATAGGCTTTGAGCGACAGCAATAAGAGCGCCGATCAACAAAACCACAGTCGATAAAAAACCGATCATAAAACCGCGACCGCGCTTGTCGGCGGCCTGATAATAGCCGCGCGCATAAATGATGCGCCCGAGCGGGAAGAAGAGGCCAATAATGCCGGCATGTAGATCTGAATTGAACACGGCAAACAACCAAAGCGACGGCACAAACAAAAGCATCGCTTCCATGGTGTTGGCATGCACGCGGATAACGCGATTAAAATCGTCTGGGCCGGTCATCTCTGGAGCAGAAATATGGTGGAGGCGACGGGCCTTACCAATTTGCAAAGTCACCCAGATATACACAAAAAGCGTCGCAATTGTCACTAAAGCCGTCAAAGGGAAAGCAGCCATATCAAATACTCCTATTAATGGACCCCAATACGTTTCAAAATACCATTGAAGCTAGCCAGTACGCCAGATGTCTTGGTAAAAATTTCGCCGCGCACGAAGATGAGGCTGCGGCTGTCGCGGGTGACTTCGCCCGCCGCAAACACGGGTTCGCTGGGGCGTGCACCGCGAACAAAATCCGTATGGCACGAGACGGTCACACAAGGTTGCCCCTTGGTTGCATCGCGGGCAATGACAAATAAGGCGTAATCTGCGAAAGCCATCAACATCCCGCCATGCAGAGCATTACCGCCATTCATATGGCGGGTTTCAGGCATAAACGCCGAGAGATGAAAGCCCTGTTTAGAATCAACCCGCATATAAAATGGTCCAGCATGATCCTCAAACGGCTCTTCGCCTTGCCATTTATCGAAGCTGTCGAGGGTGTCCGGTAAATCAGTCGCGGAGATAAATTTAGTCATGCGCGTTATTTCCTGCTTTTTCGTTGGTTTTGCAAGTGTTTTCAGCACAAACAGAGCGCGACAAATTGCGAGAAAAACTTTGGAAAACGGGCTAGTCACAGCCGGATTTCTTCGCTATACAGGCAACCCATGGGGGCCCATAGCTCAGCTGGTAGAGCAACTGACTTTTAATCAGTAGGTCGATGGTTCGAATCCATCTGGGCTCACCATTTTCTCAAAAATTCTCGCTTCTAGGGTTGCACGGCTTTTGCCGGCAGGTTTAGCGATGTTATTATTAGCGCCTTGAGACCGGCAACAGATAGTTGCCGCTAATTGTTTGCCCCGTTGATCATATAGCGTAAAATGTAACCTGAGGGCTAGCGGGTTTTGGTCATGGGCGGCGCAATCGGGCAACAACAATCTGTTTACGATATTGTTATTATTGGTGCTGGTACGGCAGGTTTGGCGGCGGCACTTCAGGCCGTTATGCGCGGGCTTTCAGTTTGCTTGGTCGAAGCGGCCGACGATATTGGCGGCACCCTGCACCTAGCCAATGGACAAATCAGTGGCGGCGGAACAAGTTTGCAACATAGCCGGGCTATAGAAGATAGTCCGGAGCAGCATTACCAAGAAATTCTTGAACTCACCGAGGGGCGCATCGATAAAGCGATCGTTCGTACCATCACTGAAATTTTGCCAGAGATTATCGACAGTCTGATGCGTGATGGCCTGGTTCCGTTGCCTGATCATCCTGTCACGGGGGCAGCCCCAGGGCAGGCAGGATATAAAACGCCACGTTACTTATGGGACGAGAGGTTCGGAAGGGCGATCCTCGCAGTGTTACGGGCTCGTTTTGACAAGATCCGGCGGCAAGATCGTAATTTAATTCGTCTCATTACCAAGTGTCGCGCTGTCGATTTAGAGTTTGATTCGTCGATGACAGCGCAGGCTTTGCTGGCGGAGGACGAAGACCGAACACTGTGTCAAATAAAGGCTAAAAATTTCCTTTTTGCGACGGGTGGATATGCGATGAACCCAGCCTTGTTTGCCGAATTTAATGGTGGTCCGGCTTATCTAGCATCCAGTTGGCCCGAAAACCTTGGAAAGGGATTAGAGATCCTGAGGTCCAAAGGCGCGAAATTGCGTGGCTTCGATTTGCATCGCGCGGGGACCGGGTCAATTCTGTCGCGCGAAACATTTCCAGCCACTTATGTCGATCGGTTTCTAACCAATGCTGCACAGCGTATGCCTTGGGAAATATTCGTTAATTCGAAGGGGGAACGCTTTGTTTGTGAAGATAAAATGGAAACAAATACGCTCGCCAGAGCACTGGCGCGTCAGGACAAATTTCGTTATGCAATCGTTTTTGACGCCTCGATTTATAGTCAAGCACCCAGCGGCTTGCCTAATTTAGCAGGATCAAAACTAGAGGCGCTTTGGAACCAGCATCCGATGTTCCATCGAAGCGATAGCCTCGAAGCACTCGCGGCTTTGGCCTCGATCGAGCCACGCGGTTTGGTTGATACAGTCGCCGCCTATAACCGCGGAATAGAGCAGGGGAGCGACCCCCTCGGGCGCAGTTTTTGCCCCCGCCCCATTATGAAGCCGCCTTATTACGCCATCATTCACCTCGGACATTCGGCGACATCGGCCGTTGGCGTTGAAGTTAATGCTAACTTTCAGCCCTTGTGTGACAATGGCCAAGTTATGAAAAACGTGTTTGCGGCTGGTGAGATATTGGGAAGTGGGGTAACGCTGGGGGATGTGTTTACACCCGGCATGATGATCGGGGCTGCTCTAGCGGAAGGGCATTATATAGCCAACAACCTTGCCGACCGCGCTGCCACTAGCGTTTAAAAACTACAACTGTCTTCGCGCTCAACAAAATCAAAGGCAAATAGAAAATGTGCGATGCCTGCAAGCATGCTAAAAATCATACTGATGTGCAAAATGTCGCCATCTGAAAAATGCTTCTTGAGCTGCTCATAAAGATCGGGATCAAGGCTTTTTCCAATACCGTGCAGTGATAATAAATCAGCAAGCTCGATAATGGCTCGATCTGCGGGGGAGAAGGCAGGGTGATGTTTATCGTCAATATTAGCTATTTTGTCGGCGGATATACCGTGACTGCTGGCGTCGAGACGATTGCCTTTATTGCAAGATCGACAGCCGTGAGACTCCGAAAGACGCAGACGTCCTAGTTCGAGATAAGGCACTAATGCTTTATTGCTATAGAATAAATCACCGTAAAATTGGTCGATATACCATTTGAACAGGCTCGGGTTATGTGCCATGGCACTGACCAGACGGGCCTCGCCGCGGCGCTGAAGCGAACGATCAAATGCGGCTTGCATGATACTTGAAAGTTTGTCGCGTTCTAGAAGGGGGAAAGTGGGTGTTACCATGGTGGTTCAAACCTGTTACTGTGTTCGGGCATGTTTGCCTCAAAGGTTAACGCATTTACGGCAATAAGTTTAAAATTTTAGGTAGCGCTGTGCCGCCTTGTTTTCGCATAATTAATATTATGTAAAATATAATAACAGGAAAGCAAGAAAAACGAAAACCAAAAAAACTTAAAACAAACTATAATTAACTATACTAATCAATTGTTTATAAGGCACTTTAACAGTGTAAATCGAGCTTACAAATCATTTTCGGTTAACCGACCGAAAATCTCCAAGCCATCAAAGGCTGGTCGAATATGCGGCGGCAATTCGCGGCATAATTCATCATAGTCGAGATCAATATGCAGATTGGTCAGCACGGCTTGTTTTACACCCAGCATCTCAATCATGCCCAAGGTCTTCTCCAAATGGAAATGCGTCGGATGCGGTTCGCGGCGCAAAGCATCGACAACCCAAATATCGACGCCTTCGAAGGCCGCAAAACTTTTAACCGGCAAATCGCTAATGTCGCTGGAATAAGCAATATTCCCGATACGAAACCCAAGGCTATCAATGTTGCCGTGTATTTGCTGAAACGGTACGGCTGTTATGCTGCCGCCGGCGCCATTTATTGTGATCGGTGCGAGATCCCGCCCAATCAGGTGGTTTTCTAATATTGGCGGGTAATCAGAGCCATGCGGCGTTGAAAAACAATAGCCGAACCGCGATTCGAGCGTTCGCGACGTCGCTTCGTCCATCCAAACGTCTAGCCGTTTGCGCCGCTCATAGACCATAGCGCGCAAATCATCGATGCCGTGCGTTTGATCTGCATGGTCATGCGTAAATAAAACGCCATCGACGAAACCCGTCGCTGCAGCGAGCAATTGATCGCGCATATCGGGCGAACAATCGATCAGTATATCGGTGCGCGCAACATTAGCTGACCGCCGCGTCACCAATGCCGAACAGCGCCGGCGCCGATTGCGCGGTTGGTCAGGGTTACACGCGCCCCAATCGCCAGTAATCCGCGGGACGCCGCCCGATGACCCACACCCTAATATCGTAAAGCTAAAATCCATCGGCTTAATTCGGCCATCAAGAAATCTGGTTCATGGTAAAGGCCTCATCGGCTCTCAGAGGCGCACTTTCGCCCCAGAGTGCGTCGTTGGCGAGCGCTGTGTCGAAAAATTCAATTAGTTTTTGCACCTTACCACGTTCGACGGTGAAGATATGCGCATAGGTTTGGTGATAGTCGCGTCCGGTTTTCGCTCGACCGCGATTATGTGCGATCGATACAACGCGATTGCCCTCGGCACAGATAATTTCATGGCTGTCGCAAAATGTAATTTCTTCCGGATCAACACAATTAAACACGCCGGGCAGTATATAGCTTAGAAAATTGTCTTTGCCGATATAACGCCCGGCCAAAACGCCATCTGCGGCAGGAACAATAAGCTCGAACCCCGCCCCCAGAATATCCTCGAGGGCGACCGCATCCCCCTCTTTCACCGCTCGATAAAAAGCTTTAACGACTTGTTTTTCGTCCACATGCGCCTCCCTCGTCAAATTAAAATTCTAGACGTATTCGGGCACGGTTCAAGAAACTAGTTTGATGCCAAATCGTTTCCTGACAAGGGTCAGGGTCGCTTAACGTGTCAAACTGAGTATGGCCAAAAAGCTATGGCCTCTGTGCCAAGCGAGATCGGCGCTAAAATTGTGGCTGGCGGCCGTTTAGGAAGTCGTCAAATACATGGCTACGATCATCCCGTGCAGGCATATTCATATTTGTTTACGCGCGTTCCGATAAACTGATACTGCAACGATATTTCGAGGATACAGTATTGGGCTGAGCGTGCGCTCACCGAAAAGGATGGGAGTTTAAAGGTTCTGAAGACCAAACCAGTTTCTGCGTGTGCTCTGAACGACTCCCTGTCCGACGTGTAAGTAAGCGATCCGACCCCATCATCCAATGCGCCTATTTTTTTGCCAGTACTGTCATCAATGAGATCGATGTCTGCACAGGTTTCTGAGCCGTAAAAACAATTATACTTTATCTCAATCGTATACTCTTGACCCTGGGCTACGATTTCTGCACCGTCGATTTTTTTTGTACCGAAATTGCCAGCCTGGGTTGC
>JAYODZ010000002.1:26238-51616 GCA_038106515.1 Rhodobiaceae bacterium | reverse complement strand
AACCAAGGCGCCGGCATCGACAAGGTCTTGCGCCGAGCTGAGACCCGCCGCGTCGGCCGTATTGATATGCAAATTAATGGTGATGGCGGCGGCAGTGCCGCCATTGCCGTCGGGATCGATGGTTAACGCGAAATCGCTGTGACCCGCATGCGCGCCATTGGCCGTGAGGGTCACAAAATCTGCGACGCTGGTGCCATAGCCTGCAACGCCATAGCCGTCGAGCAGAACGCTGATATCGATCTTGTCGCCTTCGCTGAGGTTAAAATCCAAAATCTCGTCGGTGCCAGTATTGCGGTAGAGGAAGTGGAAGCGATCAGCGCCGAGCCCGCCGGTGAGCTGGTCGTTGCCGGCGCCGCCATAGAGCTGGTCATCGGCAGACCCGCCGGTGATCGTATCATTGCCGCCGAGGCCATGGATGGTCTGCGCCGTGATCTCGGCCGATTTATCGATCACATCGCCCCCGGCGGTGCCTTGCGTCGCAAGCGCCGCATCAAAAACCCCGCCGGCAAACCTCCAGCCATAATTGTCGTAAAGAAACTGCAATGCCGTGGCATTTGTATAGCCATTGGGAGAGCCCGTAAATTGAACGGCATGTCTTAAACCCGTTTCACCGCTTGCTGTGTTCACATCGGCCCAGCCAACCAGCAATTTGTCGTAATTCTCGAGCGAAAAAGAACTGGCATTCAATAAAAATAAGCCCGCCGCGGTGAGCGAAGAAACATCCCAGTTACTTAGATCTTGATTGAAAGCCGTCGCATCCCGAAACATGTAGGCGAGGTTTGTGACATTGCTCACATCCCAGTCACCAATATCTTGGTTAAAACCAGTGGCGCCATTAAACATGTATGCCATATTTGTGACATTGCCCACATCCCAGTTACCAATATCTTGGTTAAAAGCCGATGCTCCAAGAAACATATAATCCATTTGCGTCACCGACGAGACGTCCCAGCCACTAATATCCTGATTAAAAGAAGAGGCAGAGTGAAACATAATTCGTAGGTTTGTCGCAGACGACATATCCCAGCCGCCAATATCTTGATTAAAGGACGTGTTACCGTTAAATGCAGAAGAGAAATCTGTGACCCCGCCGACGTCCCAGCCACTAATATCAGCGTTAAATGTGTTGTTTGATTTAAAGATATTTGCCATCGAGGTTGCGAGTGACGTATCGGCGTCGGCAATATCGGCAGGGACGGGTGTGCCAGCGCCTTGGAACAAGCCGGCCATAGATCGGCTATCAGCCGTGATCAGGGTAACAACTTCTCCTAACATTGTATTTGCATTGGCCGCGGGGTCGGTAAAGCCAGCCTCGGCTTGTAGGCTTGCGAGGTAGCGGCTCAGCAATAACGTATTGACCCCCGACATTAAGCTTTGGAGTTCAGCGAGGTCGGGTGCCGGTTCGGCCGCTGCATTGCCATCACTATGTAAATTTTATTGAGAACCTGCAATTGCGCCGCCGAAAGCTCACTGGTTATGACGACACTATCGGTCGTGCTTAAACCGCTTGCGTCAGTCGCGGTTATGTCAATTGTGAAGGATTGGCCAAGATCGGCAATCGCCATCGCACCGCTGCTGCTGAGAATGCCGGTGGCAGCGTTAAGCGATAGCCAAGCTGGTAAGGCGCCGCCGCCACTTAAAATAGCCGCATAACTCAGCGTATCGCCCGCATCGGGATCGCTAAAAGCGTTAGCTAAATTTAACACGGTGCCCGATTGGCGATAATTGAATATCGTATCTGCAAGCGGCGCCGCCAAAGCGGGCGCTTCGTTCACATCGGTGAGGGTGAAGTCTAGACCCCCGAGTCCGATACCACTGTCGCTTTCGGCAAAAATATCAACCTGAAATACAGTTTGGCCTGCTTCAAAATCCATTGACCCCGTAAACGCGACTTGCCCATTGGTGTCGATCGAAAAGGCGCTGGCATCGGCGCCGCCAAGGCGATAGCTAATAGTCAGGCCTTGTGGATCAGTCGCCGCGAAATCAAATACAGGCGCGGCGCTATTTTCGGCGCGGACGGCTTGCTGCCTGGCCGTACCATTGAAGCTTGGTGGAATATTTGCGGCTTCGGGTTGAACAATATCGGCAGCGCCGTCACTGCCGTCTTCGATCGGTTGTATAATATCGGCAGCGCCGTCACTGCCGTCTTCGATCAGAGGTGTTGCCGTATCAACGATTTCCATTGCCGTTACGACAAGATCGTCAACCAGCTCGGGCTCAGCATCTTCCTCCTCGTCAGCCGATAAATAGGCGGCGAGGAAACGCGGGTCGAAGCTCAAGAGATCTTCGAGCGACAGGTTTAATTGATCGCTGTCTATTAAATATCGAACTTCCGTGGCCTCATAGAGCGCGCGGCGTTTTTCTTGCAAAATGCTCCACAACACCTGATCAGCCAGATCATCAGCAAAGCTCCAACGCTCGACGGTGGGAATAATAAGCGTCTTTGGGCTACTATCATGGCGCCCGTCGTTCACCACATACGTAATCGTGGCAGATTTTTCTCCATCGGTCGCGGGGAGAAAGATATTGCCCAAGCGTTCCGCCGATATCCGCATGCCGGCGGTATATTCACGGCCGGCCGCATCTTTCAGGGTAAAGCCTTCGGAGATATCGATCAGACGAATATGCGCCAGCGGCGTTCCGCCCTTGCGTCCGCCCTCGCTGTAACCATCGACATAGCCCCAAATTGCCTGGTCGAGTAGGGCGTCTTTTCCTGGCTCGATCAGCAAATCACCAATATCGGGCACGGCAAATGGCGCGCCGATGGTCAGGCGGTTGCTAGCTTCGGTCATTTCTCGTCCAGCGTCGGGCAGGGCTATATCGTCTAAAATGCTACGCGTCGCCAAGGAAAGTTGATCACCGCCTTTAAAATTATCCATTAAGTTTTGGATGCGAAAACTGGCCTCTGTGATCGCCAGTTTCTTGTCGGCGAGCGGGTCGGCGGCGTTCAGAGGCGGTTCGTAGAGTGCGGTATTAGCAATATCAGTCGGCGTGATCTCAGCATTACCAAAAATTTTCTGAAGAATTTCTGCATGCACAGCATCATCGGATCGTGGCCGCGGCAGGCTAGCTTCAAATTCAATGGCTTTTGCGAGGACGGCGGTTAGCGGAGATACAACGAGAGAGCCTTCCGGCGGCGCGATGAATGTATAGATTGTCCCCGCTTCAAGACGTTCGCCCGCCAGCAGGTCAATCGCATTGCCGACATCGGCAATCAGAGACTGACCGGCATATTGCGGGCCAATTTGAATGGATCCGCTTTGATCGGTTAGGCCTAAAAGTGGATCCGAGCCGATATCGAGAACGCCATCACCATCAGTATCGAGATAAATTCGTGCCCCGATAATGGGGCCACCCATAGCCAGCGGCTCGAGATCTACGAGGTTTTCGTCTGTTCTCGCATCCGCCATACACACTTACTCCACTTACAAAAACACGCTCACCACCAAAAAAACAGTTTAACGACGGGCTGAGCTCTTACTGATATGGTAGGTTCTGAAAGTAAACAAAACCTTAATGTGAGGCAAGTTTCAACCCATGATCGCGCCGCGATGGAGGCGAAGATATTTGAAAAATACCCATATTTAGCGCATTGTTGGCGCCTGACGGCAATCATCCATAACGGCCTTGGCGGCGGAAGAAAGCGAGCCAGATATGCAAGACGAGAGTGTTTTATGGCAACCGTCGCCGCCGCGAGCGCAAGCGAGTGCGTTGCACGCTTTTGCGGCGCATCTCAAAACGCAAAAGATTTTTAACTGGAGCGGTGACATTGATAGTTTGTGGCGATGGTCGGTCAGCCATAAGGCGGATTTTTGGGATGCTGTGTGGGATTTTGCTGATCTGATCGGTGACAAACAAGGGCCTCGTTTCGTGCCCGGTGCGTCGATGCGACAGGCGCAGTTTTTCCCCGAGGCGCGAATTAATTTTGCTGAGAATTGTTTGCGTAACGCCGATCAGCGCGCTGCCGTAATCGCCTTTCGCGAAGATGGTGCGCGTCAAGAAATATCGCGGGCCGCGCTCAAGGCGAGTGTCGACCGTCTGGCCAATTGGCTCTCGCAAGCCGGCCTCAAAGCAGGTGATCGCGTCGCTGCTTATATGCCGAATTGCCCGCAGACGCTGGTGATCATGCTAGCAACGGCGGCGCTAGGGGGGGTATTCTCGTCCTGCTCCACCGATTTCGGCGCGCGCGGCGTGCTCGATCGGTTTCAGCAAATTACGCCAAAATTCCTGTTTGCTGCTGATGGCTATCATTATGGCGGTAAGCCCGTTAGCCGATTGGAAGATCTGACGCAGATCGTGGCCGATCTTCCCAGCCTTGAAAGGCTGATTGTTGTGCCCTATCTCGATCAAGGCGCTAATATATCGCTCCCCGACAACGCAATATTTTGGGCGGAAACTGAGCTAGATGATACGCCTGTTACCTATCATCGGGGGTTATTTAATGATCCCTTATATATTCTCTACTCATCGGGTACGACGGGGCGGCCGAAATGTATCACCCATGGTGTTGGCGGCACGCTCCTACAACATGTCAAAGAATATTTACTTCACGCCGATATTGGCGCTGGTGATCGCGCTTTTTATTTCACGACCTGCGGCTGGATGATGTGGAATTGGTTGATGACCATGCTCGCCGTCGAAGCGACCATTATTCTCTATGATGGTAACCCAGCTTATCCCGACATGTCACGGCTGTGGCGTATCGCCGCCGACGAGAAACTGAGTTTCTTTGGCACTTCGGCAAAATATATTGATAGTTTGCGAAAAGCAGAGTTTATGCCTGCGGCGCAATTTGATCTGACGCATCTGAAGACCATTAGCTCAACCGGCTCGCCGCTGGCCCCAGAGGGCTTTGCCTATGTTTATGAGGCGATCAAAAAAGATGTGCACTTAGCCTCGATCTCAGGCGGCACCGATATTGTCTCGTGCTTTGCGCTGGGTAGCCCCGTTTTACCTGTACGGGCTGGCCGACTGCAAATGCGTGGGCTTGGAATGGATGTCGAGGTCTGGGATGATGCCGGTCAAGCGGTCTATGCTCAGCCGGGAGAGCTGGTCTGCAAGTCAGCATTCCCCTCGCAACCCGTAGGCTTTTGGAACGATCCGACTGGTGAGGCCTATCAAGCGGCCTATTATGACCATTTCCCAAATGTCTGGCGGCACGGCGATTGGGCTAGCCTTTATGCGTCGGGAGAGATGGAAATTCATGGGCGATCCGATACGACTTTAAACCCCGGTGGGGTGCGGATCGGGACTGCGGAAATCTATCGTATTGTGGAAAACTTTCCGCAAATAGTGGAGAGCGTTGTCGTCGGACGTCCCGTTGGCGGCGATCAAGAGGTTGTTCTGTTTTTGCGCTTGGCCGATGGGCAAGAGTTGGATGCTACTTTGCAAGCGGCGGTGCGCCAAGCCATTCGCGAGCAGGCGTCGCCGCGGCATATCCCCGCCTTGATTGCGGCCGTACCCGATATCCCGCGCACGCGCTCGGGCAAAATTTCCGAAGTCGCTATTCGTAATTGCCTTATGGGGCGTCAAGTTACCAATCAAGAATCCTTGCAGAACCCAGAGGCGTTGGATTTTTATATTGCCTTTCGGGCGTAAGCTGACCATGCTCGGCGATCTAAATTGTGCCGCGTTCGAATGGCTGAGGAGAGGTCGTGTTTAAAGAGATCAAGACTGTATTGGCGAGCCCTTTGCCGAATTTACCGGCTTTTATCGCGGCTCATGCGGCAACCCGACCTGACCATATTGCCTTGCGGCAGGCCGAGGATAGCGTGAGCTATGGCGATTTGGATCAAACCATGGATCGCTTGGCGCAGGCTTTTTTCGAGATGGGTCTCAAATCGGGCGATAAAATATCCGTTTGTGCCTATACGAGCCTCGCTTATTGCAAGGTATTTTTAGCGACCCTGCGCGCTGGCATGACCATTGTCCCGCTGGCGCCGTCTTCAAGCCCCGCGCAGCTCGCTGCCATGATTGCGGATTGTGGTGCGCCGATTGTGTTTCTCGATGCGGCGATGCAAGCGCATTTGGCAGAACAAAGTTTGAGCGCCGAAATTCATCAGCTTGAGGATGCCCATCTCGATCATCTGACGCGCAATGTTTCAGTTTTCGAACCAGTCGAAATTTCGTCCGATATGAATTTCAATATTATCTACTCTTCCGGTACCACGGGCGTTCCGAAGGGTATTGTGCAGTCGCACAGCATGCGCCTGCCGATGATGATTCCGAAAGACCCGCCCGGATACGGCCCCGACGCTGTGACACTGTTGTCGACGCCGCTTTACTCCAACACCACCATGACGAGCTTTTTGCCGACGCTCGCTGGCGGCGGCACTGTGGTTTTAATGGCGAAGTTTGACGTGCACGCTTATCTCGAATTGGCGGCACGTTGGCGGGTGACGCATACCATGTTGGTGCCGGTGCAATATCGCCGGATTATGGCCGACCCCAGTTTTGATAGCTATGATTTATCGGCTTTCGATATGAAGTTTTGTACCAGTGCGCCCTTTCCAGCGGCCTTAAAGGCCGATGTTTTAAAACGGTGGCCGGGCGGCTTAATCGAATATTACGGTATGACCGAAGGTGGCGGCGGCTGTGCTCTGGTAGCGCATCACTATCCTGATAAGTTGCATACCGTCGGACGACCTTTGCCAGGACACGAGATTTTCACCATTAATGAGGCCGGTGAGCGCTGCGCGCCGGGCGAGATTGGTGAAATTGTTGGATGCTCGGGGGCGATAATGAAGGGCTACCACAATCAGCCGACAAAAACACGCGAAGCTGAATGGTTCGATGCCGATGGGCGACGCCACATCCGCACCGGCGATATCGGGTTTTTCGATGAAGATGGGTTCTTGACGCTGATGGATCGAAAAAAAGATATGATCATCTCAGGCGGCTTCAATATTTACCCAAGCGATATAGAAGCGATTTTAGTGCAGCACCCCGATGTCGTTGAAACGGCTGTCGTCGGCGTGCCGTCCGAGCGCTGGGGCGAGACCCCCGTCGCCTATGTTGTCTTGGCGCAGGCCGATGATGCGAAGCTCGCATCAATCCTCGAATGGCTTAATGAAAAGCTGGGAAAAACCCAGTGGGTCAGTGATATTTGCGCCACGGATCAACTGCCGCGCAGTGCATTTGGTAAAGTGTTAAAGCGCGAGCTGGTCGAAATTTATAAAACGAAAAGGGCCGGTTAAGCTCAGGCAAACATCATCAGATGCGGGTGTTTGCAATAATCGGCTAACGTCTGAAGAAAGCGCGCACCGACGGCGCCATTAATGGCGCGATGGTCGCATGATAAGGTCACTTGCATGTCTTGCGCTGCCTGAATATTGCCATCAGGATCGCGGTAGAGACGCTCTTGCGTTGTGCCGACGGCGAGGATGGCGGCTTGCGGAGGGTTAATGACGGCGGTGAAGGAATCGATATTAAACATCCCCAAATTGGATATTGAGAAACTGCCGCCCTCATATTCCAGCGGTTTCAGGTGACGGTCGGCAGCTTTAGCTGCGAGGCTTTTCACCTCTGCCGAGATTTGTTGCACTGATTTGTTCTCAGCTTCTCGGATAATGGGGGTGATCAGCCCGTCGGGAAGCGCAACAGCGACGCCGATATCGGCGTGATGATGTCGTAAAATTTCCGTATCGGCGAAAGACACATTGACTTCGGGTTCATCGATCAAAGCCAGCGCGACGGCGCGAATGATAAAATCATTGACGCTCAGCTTTTCACCGCGGGCGGCGAGGGCCTCGTTGATGGTCTGGCGCAGAGTGAGTAAGGCGCCAACCTCCAACCGACGGGTCAGATAAAAATGCGGCATGCTTTGTTTGGCTAGCGTCAAGCGTTGCGCGATCGCGCGTTGCATCGGGTTCAGCTCTTGCGTGTCGTAACGGCCGGCTTCGGCGTAGAGGCGGGGATCGGGCAGCGCCGCGTTAGTTACCGCGCTTGCTGGCGTTGCCGATGGCCGCGTGGCGGTTGGCGGCGTGGCAGTTGGCGTCGCGGTCTGCTGCAGGCCTTCGACATCGCGCTTGATAATCCGTCCTCCAGGGCCAGAGCCACGAAGGGTCGCGAGATTAATGCCTTTTTCCTCGGCTATTTTTCGCGCCAGAGGGCTTATGGCGATGCGATCAGCCATTTAGCTCTCCAAATAGCAGACTTGCCGAACGGCGCGGATAATCTTTGCGGCATCGGGCAGAGCCATCGCTTCCAAATTTTCGGCATAGGGCATGGGAATGTCGACACTCGAGACACGCTTAATCGGGGCATCGAGGGCATCAAAAGCTTGGTCTTGAACTTGCGCCGCGATTTCAGCCCCAATGCCAGCGATAGACCAGCCTTCTTCCACCGTCACCAAGCGATTGGTGCGTTTGACCGAGGCGATGATTGTATCCATATCCAAAGGCCGTAGGCTGCGCAAATTAATCACTTCGGCATTGACGCCGGCGGACGCGAGTTGCTCGGCCGCTTCAAGGCATCGGCTAACACCGCGTGCATAGGACACCAACGTTACATCTGTTCCGGGCTTGATGATCTGGGCGCGACCAATTGGCAGCACAAAGTCATCCATATCGGGCACATCGCCAACCTCGCCATAAAGCAATTCATGCTCCAAAAACACTACTGGATTAGGGTTGCGAATGGCGGCTTTCAGGAGCCCTTTGGCATCGGCAGCAGAATAGGGCGCTAGGACAATAAGGCCCGGTATATGCGCATACCAAGCGGCGTAATCTTGGCTGTGCTGAGCGGCGACACGAGCGGCCGCACCATTGGGACCACGAAATACAATCGGACATGAAATCTGCCCGCCCGACATGTAGCGCGTCTTGGCTGCACTATTGACGATTTGGTCTATCGCCTGCATGGCAAAGTTAAAGGTCATGAATTCGACGATCGGGCGCAGACCAGCAAAGGCGGCCCCCACGCCAATGCCCGCAATGGCATGTTCGGTAATTGGCGTGTCGATAACCCGCTTGTCGCCAAATTCGGCCAAAATGCCTTGCGTGACTTTATAAGCGCCCTGATAGGCCGCAACTTCCTCGCCCATGATAAAAATACGATCGTCGCGACGCATTTCCTCGGCGATGGCATCGCGCAAAGCCTCGCGCACGGGCTGTTGTTTGAATTTTGTCCCCGCGGGCAGGCTTTCTTCCTTTGCTGCTGGCGCGGGCGCGATAGGGGCAGTGGGCCGTGCGGCGCTTGGTTCAGCCGGCGGTTCGGGTGGGGGTATCTTGGCAGACGAGTTTGGCGCTGGGCTGGAGGCAGCAATATCGCCAATATCGTCGAGCGTCTCATCGTCTTGCAGTATCACCGCAATCACCGTGTTGACTGGAATTTCCGTTGGCCCAGCGGTGTGGATAATTTTGCCAATTCGACCGTCATCGATCGCTTCGAGTTCGACCACGGCTTTATCGGTCTCAATCTCGGCGATAATGTCACCCGACTTAACATTATCATTTTCGTCCACCAACCATTGTGCGATCTTGCCTTGCTCCATGGTTGGAGACAGCGCTGGCATCGAAATTTTAATCGGCATGATCGGCCTCCGCCAGCACATCGGTCATCAACTCGGAGGCATCGGGTAGCGGACTGTCAAGCGCGAAATCGACCGCATCGGCAATGGCGTCATAAATTACTTTGCGCTGATTTTTCAAATCATCCTCGCTGACGACGCCGCGGGCGATCAGCGCCTGTTCTGTGTGCATGATCGGGTCGTGATGCTCGCGCATATCATCAACCTCCTCGCGCTTGCGGTATTTTGCTGGGTCAGACATTGAATGGCCGCGATAGCGATAGGTCAGCATTTCCAAGATAAACGGTCCTTTGCCGGCCTCGACCCAATCGCGGGCTTTTTGGCCAGCCTCGTAAACTGCCTCGACATCCATCCCGTCGACCTGGGCGCCGGGAATATTAAAGCTAACCCCACGTTGCGATAAATCGGTCTGTGCTGATGCTCGTTGTATGCTTGTGCCCATGGCGTAGCGATTATTTTCGATGACATAAATCACCGGCAAACGCCACAGCTCGGCCATATTGAAGCTTTCATAGACTTGGCCTTGGTTGGCGGCGCCATCGCCAAAATAGACGAAGCTGATCGCCGGCGTGCCGCGATATTGATTGGCTAAGGCCAGCCCCGTGCCAATTGGCACTTGCGCGCCGACAATACCGTGACCGCCGTAAAAATCTTTCTCGACCGAGAACATATGCATTGAGCCGCCTTTACCTTTCGAGTAGCCATCGCGGCGTCCGGTCAGCTCTGCCATGACGCGTGGCGCGGCCATGCCGCACGCCAGCATATGGGCATGATCGCGATAGCCAGTAATCACTTGATCGCCAGATTTGACGCATAATTGCATACCGACGGCGACGGCTTCTTGCCCAATATAAAGATGACAAAAGCCACCTATTTTTCCCATCGCATAAAGCTGCCCAGCACGCTCCTCGAAACGGCGTATCTCCACCATATCGTGCCAAGCTTTGAGAAGCGTTGCGTCGTCGAGAATCGGTTTCGGCTGGCGCGGCGCGGAGGATTTTGGGCTCGCTTTGGCGCGTGTTTTGGTTGCGCTTTGAGGTTTTCGGCTGGACGCAGGTTTTTTGGTCGTGGCGGTTGATTTCGTCGCCGGCTTTTTTACCGCTTTGCGGGTCGTTTTTGCAGACGGTTTCGCTCTCTGCTTCGGCTTTGGCGCAGCTTTCGTTCTCGATGATGTTTTTCGGTCAGATGGTTTCTTAGGCGCCATATTGTCTCACTCGTTCGGTTCGATCATCTTATATTGCGCTATATTTTGACAATAGCTTTATCAAAAAAAGCAACAATCGGTCAAAAATCTGAAATTCATGTAAGTTTCATACGTGAATTCCTCACCTAGAGTATGATTTTGGCTGGTTCGCGGACTTACCACAGACAACTGGCGATATGACACTTGCATTCGCCTTCGGCATGCCTATTGTAAGGCAAAATCTCGAGACCATAGGAGAAAAACCATGACCGATCGCCTCACCTTATCAGGTTTGCAGGTGGCCAGACCACTGGCTGACTTTATTGCCAACGCCGCGAGTGTTGGGACCGATATTACGCCGGAGCAATTCTGGGCCGCGAGCGCGACCGTGTTGCAAGATTTTAAGCAACGCAATCGCGATCTTCTCGCCAAGCGCGACGCGTTGCAGGCTCAGATTGATGATTGGCATCGGGCACGGCGCGGGCAAGAGCATGATGCCGCCGCCTATAAGAGTTTTTTGCATGACATCGGTTATCTTCTAACAGAAGGACCGGATTTCTCGATCGAAACCAATAATATTGACCCCGAGATCGCCCAGATCGCAGGCCCGCAATTGGTTGTGCCTGTGAAAAATGCCCGTTTTGCCGTCAACGCCGCCAATGCGCGTTGGGGTAGCCTTTATGATGCGTTTTATGGCACCGATATTATTCCGCAAAGTGGTGATCTGGCACCCGTTGGCGCGTATAATCCTGTGCGCGGTGCCGAAGTGATCCGCCGCGCTAAAGCCCTGCTTGATGAAATTTTTCCGCTGACCGGCGCGAGCCATGCCGATGTTAATGGCTACGCTGTGGTTGAAGGGCAGTTGCTGGCCGAGGCTAAGGGCGCAAAAGTGCCTCTGCAAGCGCCCGAAAAATTTGTTGGTTTTAATGGTGATGCGGCTGCGCCATCAGCGATTTTGCTGAAGAATAATGATCTGCATGCCGAATTAGTAATTGATCGCGGCCATAATATTGGCCGCGACGATACCGCCGGCTTGGCCGATATTCTGCTCGAATCGGCGGTTACCACCATTATGGATTGCGAGGATTCGGTCGCTGCGGTTGATGCCGAAGATAAAGTCAAGTGCTACAGCAATTTGCTTGGTCTTTTCCGCCGCCAACTTGATGTTGAGATGGTCAAGGGCAACAAGACCATGGTGCGTCGTTTGGCGGATAATCGCGATTACTCGACGCCCGATGGCAAAGCAAAATTTACCTTGCCGGGTTTAAGCTTGATGCTGGTGCGCAATGTCGGCCATTTGATGACCAATCCCGCCATTCTCGACGCCGACGGCGATGAAATCCCAGAGGGTATCATGGACGCGTTGGTGACTGGTCTGCTCGCTAAACATGATCTCGGAAAAGCTGAAGTCAGCCAGCGCAATAGTGCGGCAGGGTCAGTTTATATCGTGAAGCCCAAAATGCACGGCCCCGAAGAAGTGGCTTTCGCTAACGACTTATTCGGGGCCGTCGAGCGGGCTTTGGGTCTACCGCAGTATTGCTTGAAAATGGGCATTATGGACGAGGAGCGTCGCACCACAGTGAACCTCAAGGAGTGTATTCGCGCCGCAAAACATCGTGTGATCTTCATTAATACGGGATTCCTCGATCGCACGGGCGACGAGATTCATACCTCGATGGAAATGGGGCCCATGGTGCGTAAAGCGGATATGAAAACCAAAGGTTGGTTGCTAACCTATGAAGACTGGAATGTCGATATTGGTCTCGCCTGTGGCTTGCAGGGGCGGGCGCAAATTGGCAAGGGGATGTGGGCTATGCCTGATCTGATGGCGGCGATGCTCGAGCAAAAAATTGCTCAGCCGCAAGCTGGCGCCGATTGCGCTTGGGCGCCATCGCCCACGGCCGCCACTGTGCACGCTATCCATTATCACCGCGTGGATGTGGAGGCAGTTCAGAACAAGATCAAAGGCCGTTCGCGGGCGTCGCTTGAAACGATTTTGACCATGCCGGTGGAAAGCCATCCGCAATGGAGCCCCGAGGACGTCCAGCATGAGTTGGATAATAATGCGCAAGGTATTCTCGGCTATGTCGTGCGCTGGATCGACCAAGGTGTTGGTTGCTCGAAAGTGCCCGATATTAATAATATTGGTCTGATGGAAGACCGAGCGACACTGCGGATCTCCAGCCAGCATATTGCCAATTGGTTGTTGCACGGTATTTGCTCGCAACAACAGGTGCTAGAAACCATGCAACGCATGGCGGCTGTGGTCGACCAACAAAATGCTGGGGATCCAGCTTATGTGCCGATGGCAGGTAATTTTGATACCAGTCTGGCGTTTCAAGCAGCTTGCGATTTGGTCTTTAAAGGGCGGGAGCAACCAAACGGCTATACCGAGCCGCTCCTGCATCAGCGTCGGTTGGAGTTCAAAGCGGCAAACGCATGACGACCGCGAAACGGCATATTTTTGATCTCCAGTCGACCCACAATAAAGCGCGCTATCTTCTTCCGATAGAACCGCATATTTGTGTCGGGCCACCTGAGCGGCAGTTTTTGTTCGGAGGGGTAGGCTTGGCGGCGGCTATTTCGGCGCTCGAGGCGGCCTCCGATCGACCTGTTGTATGGGCGACGGGGCAATATTTGTCCTATGCGCGGCCGGGGGAGACCCTCGATCTCGATGTCAAAATGCCGGTCGTTGGCAATCAAATCACGCAAGCGCGGGTTGTTGCGCATGTTGAGGACAGGGAAATCTTTACCGTCAACGGTGCCTTAGGCCGTCGCGACATGCCGCAAGCGGGGCAATGGGCTGCGAAGCCCGAAGCCGCGGCACCCGAAAATTATCCAACCATTCGCGTCTGGGAAGGGCGCAATGATTTGCATAGCAATATCGAAACCCGTCTTGTCAAAGGCCGCTATGGCGAGGAGCGCAATACCGGTGTTCCGAGCGAAGATGGTCATATTGTAATGTGGGCGCGGATGAAGAACGAGTATCCGATCAATGCTGGCGCCTTGGCAATTATTGCTGATTTTGTTCCCTCTGCGACGGGGCATGCGCTGGGCATGGATGCAGGTGCGAATTCGCTCGATAATACGGTGCGCATAGTTGGCATCGTCCCGACGCAATGGGTGCTCTGCGATATTCGCATTCATGGCATCAAGGGTGGCTTTGTTCACGGTCGCATGTTGATTTTTGCCGAAACGGGCGAGCTCGTGGCGACGGCCAGCCAGTCGGCTATTTTAAGGGTCTGGTAACCCTAGCGCCCAGATTTGGCGATTTTAATATAGACATAGGCCGCTAGGCCACCGAGCACACAGAGCGACAAGAAGCCGTCCCAATCACGCGTCGCGGCAATGGCCGTAATCGCGAAGGTCGCTTTCATGATTTTAAGTGTTGCCGCTATGGCAATCAGACCAGCGCTGACAAAGATAGCGGTCCGAAGCAAGGGTACGAAGCGGGTGACAAGGCTTGCAACAATCATCGCGATGAGCAGACCAACTCCAAAAATCGCGCCAAACAAGGGCGCCATGCCGACAACGTCCTGCGCCGTGGTTTGTAAGCGCTCCGATAGGGAGATCACAATGCCCATATTGGTAATTTCAGCCATGTTAAATTGACTGCACACGACAATGCCCGTCAGGGTAAAAAATAACCAGGCGATCACAAAGCCAAGGCTTTGACGTAGGCTAGGCAGCAAACGCATAAAATCCTCCCATGCCCCGACTAGGGTCGAGAACTAAACTGACATAAGCTAGCATCTGTGTTAGTCTGGCGCGAGCTTTTTATGGGGCGTCGGGTTTTGCCTCGAGACATTATGTTTCAATAGGGGGGCGCTATGCGGTCTTTGTTAGGTATCATTGCTTTGATTGGGTTGGGTGTTGCGGTTTCTTGGGCGCCAACCCCGAGCAAATTTTGGGGTCTGAGCGCGCAGGCACAAGAAAACGTCGCGGCAAAGGATTATGACATTGTTACCATTGCCGAGGGGTTGGATTTACCGTGGGCCTTGGCCTTTTTGCCGAACGGCGACATGTTGGTCACGGAATTGGACGGCAGACTGCGTTTGATTAGCAATGGTGCTTTGGTCCGCGAGCCCGTTGCTGGGGTTCCGAGCGTCTATCGTGCTAGCCAAGGCGGTCTGATGGATCTGGTGCTGCACCCTAATTATGCTGAAAACCAATTGGTTTATCTATCGCTAGCCAGCGGCACCCCCTCAGCCAATGCCTTGCGGGTGATCCGCGGTACCTTCACGGGATCGGAGTTGACGAATATTCAAACTGTGTTCGAGGCGGCGCCGAGCAAAGATACGCCGGTGCATTACGGCGGGCGAATGACTTTTTTGCCCGATCAATCGTTACTCATCACGGTCGGCGATGGTTTTGACTATCGTGAGGAAGCTCAAAACCCCGGCAGTCATTTCGGGACGATTGTGCGGGTGCAGGATGACGGTAAAGTGCCCGAAGATAATCCTTTCGTGGCAAAAGCCAGCGGTAAACCCGAGGTTTGGACCTATGGCCATCGCAATGCTCAAAGCATTATTTATGATGCCGGGCGCGGGCAGGTATTTGCGACCGAACATGGCCCCCGCGGTGGCGATGAGTTGAACTTGATTGAAGCGGGTAAAAATTATGGCTGGCCGGCCATTACCTACGGCATCAACTATACTGGTGCGCGGGTGAGCCCGTTCACGGCGCTTGAGGGGATGGAACAGCCACTTAAATATTGGGTGCCATCGATCGGCCCCAGCGGCATGAGCATTTATCGCGGCGCCGCTTTCCCACAATGGGACGGCGATATTTTGGTTTCCAGCTTGGTTTTTAGCCATGTCCGCCGGCTCAAACTCGAGGGCAATCAAGTTCTGAGCGATGAAATTATGTTCCCCGAGCTTGACCGCCGTGTCCGTGACGTGCGGGTGGGCCCTGATGGGCTGATTTATCTTTTGCTCGAAGGCAATGAAGCGCCAAAATCGGGTCAAATCGTTCGGATACAGCCGAAAAGCTGAAACTGATGCCAGCGCGCGAGCTTTGCTGAAAAGGAGGCTGGACGTTCGGCTCTGCATGGCGTATAAACCGCCCAGAGTAAAACCTCGGAGAGCATCATGGCTGTACCAAAGAGAAAAACCACTCCGTCAAAACGCGGCATGCGTCGGGCGAGTGATGCGCTGAAAGCGCCGACTTATGTCGAAAATCCAGATAGCGGTGAATTGCACCGTCCACATCATATTGACCTGAAAAGCGGTCTTTATCGTGGGCGACAGGTTCTGGCTCCAAAAGGCTAAAACGCCTGCGCCGCAATAGTTTCAAGGATCGCTGCCATGTGCGGCGATCCTTTTTTTATGGGCGTGTGATCGGTTAATTGTAGCGCTGTCACAGCTTGCGCCCCAATCAGGCTATTGGTGACAAAAATAGCCTCCGCCACTTGCAGATCGGCGAGGCGCAGCTGGGTCGCCCGACAGGCAAAGCCAGCTACCGACCCAGCCGCGAGAAGGGCGCCGCGAATTACGCCCGCCAAAGCCCCCTCGGATATATCCGGCGTCAGAAAATTACCCTCTTTCAGGATAAAAATATTGCCCGCGGCGGCACAGGCCACGCGGCCGTATTGGTTCAGCAATAAAGCCTCGTCGGCCTCAACCCGCCGCCGCGCCACAATATTGTCGATATAGGAGAGGGTTTTATGCTGGCTGCTGGGGTTGCCGGCCACACGTATGACGTCGCTTTGCGCCAGCGATATTGTACGCGGCAGGGGCGCCAGGGGCGCCAGCGATATCACCCAATTGGGATCGGCTGGTTCTCGCGGAACCAAGCCGCGACCGCCGGCCCCAGCGCTGACAGTGATGCGTATGGCGCCATCGGCAATTCGCATGTCGTTGGCCAGCGTCGCTATAGCGGCTTCAATCTGGGCCGCCGTGAAATGCGAGACGAGGCCGAAATAGGTCATCGCGGCTTGCAAGCGAGCCCAATGGGCCTGCCAATGACATATTTTTTGCTGCCGCATGGCGACGGTTTCAAAAACGCCATCGCCGAGCAGAAAACCACGGTCATTCCACTTCAGTCCAGCCTCGTCGCTGCTCAAAATGTGGCCATTGCTCCAGATTTTCATGCTGGTTTTCCAATATTTTGCGTCAAAAAATTATCAATAATTTTTTGCCCGTGTAGGGTTAAGACGGATTCGGGGTGAAACTGTAACCCATAAATCGGCTTGTCTCTGTGGTGCAACGCCATGGTGGTACCATCTTCATCCCAAGCAATGGCCTCGAGACAAACCGGCAAATCTTCAGCAATCAGCGAGTGATAGCGCGCCGCTGGAAAGGGCGACGGCAATTCCGCGAACAATGCATGCCCTTTATGATGAATATCGCTGGCTTGCCCGTGGCAGGGGCTATGGCGTTCAATGCTGCCGCCAAAGCTATGGGCAATGATTTGGTGCCCCAAGCAAACACCAAGAATGGGCACTGAAGCTTGCCGCACTAAATCGCTCGATAGCCCAGACTGGCTAGGATGACCGGGCCCCGGCGATAATATGATGGCTTCGGGCTTGAGCGCGAGGGCCGCCTCCGAGGTCAGGGCGTCGCAACGCACGGTTTCAAGGGGATACCCGCAAAGCCGAATATAGCGCGCAAGGGAGTGCACGAAACTGTCGTAATGGTCGATCATAAGGATCATCGTGTCACCCTCTGCCGATAGGGGAGGTCCAGGCCCAAGGCGGCGAACAGCCCCGCCGCCTTGTCCAGCGTCTCGCGAAACTCGCGCTCGGGTTCACTGCGCGCCGTTATGCCACCACCGACTTGGAAGCGAAACACGTCTTGCGTCATTACTAATGAGCGAATGAGAATATTGAGATCAAGGCGACCATCAAAACCAATATAACCAAGACTGCCGCAATACGGCCCCCGTGGTGCGCCTTCATATTGGGCGATGATTTCCATAGCGCGAATTTTCGGGGCTCCCGTAATGGATCCGCCGGGGAAACTAGCGCGTAAAATATCGACCGCGCTTATATCCGCCTTGAGGCGCCCAGCAATCGTCGAGACCAAATGATGGACTTGGCTATGGCTTTCTAAAATGCACAGCTCTGGCACTGCAATAGAGGAGTCTTCGCAAATGCGGGCGAGGTCATTACGCAATAGATCGACGATCATAATATTTTCGGCGCGATCTTTTTGGCTGGCGAGAAGCTTGGCCGCTTCCGCCGCATCGGCGTCGGGATGCGGCTGACGTGGGCGCGTGCCTTTGATTGGGCGGGCGCTGATGTTGCGGCCATCGGTTTCGAGAAAGCGCTCGGGCGAACTGCTGAGTAGGGCCCAGTCAGCAAATTGCATAAAGCCGCTAAACGGGGCCGGGCTCACGGCGCGCAAGCGGCGATAGAGGTCGAACGGCGCACAGGCATCTAAAAACTGACCGTCGAAACTCTGGCTTAAATTGGCCTGAAAAATATCGCCGGCACAAATATGTTCGATGATGTTCTCCACTGCCGCTTGATAAGACGTGCCGGTAAAATTACTGCGCATCGTCACTTGGGGCGGAGGCGGGAGGTCATCAACCGCTTCGGTCGCGGCGATTAAGGCTTGCCACTTGGCAATCTGTGCCTCGGCGCAGCGCCGCCGCGCGGTGTGATCTTCAAAGGGCAATCCCGTCGCCAGAATAAAGCATTGCCGCGTCTGGTGATTAAACGCCAGAAGATCACTGTAAAGCCCGCCAGCGAGCGGTGCGATGGTCGCCTCCCCAAGGCGGTAAGTCGGCATGACGGGTAGGCGTTCTATGGCGCCGCCGAGCTCGTAGCTGAGCACTCCGACAAAACCACCACGAAAATTCGGCAGGCTCGCGCTGATGTCGCTCGGCAGGTCGGGCCACGGGTCGGGAAAACGGTGTAAGCCGACCTCGAGCATTGTCAGCGCCAAGTCGGCTGGCTCCGCGATTGGCTGAAATGGTGCATGACAGATAAAACTGTTGCGGGCGAGAGGGTGATCGCTATGGCCATCGAGCCAGACGGCACTATCCTCGCCGGCGATTTGGGCAAATACGGCTTCAGCATCGCACCAAGCGATTTCTTGCAATATGCTTCCCGTTTTGGAGAGGAACCTGATCATGATGACCTCGGGCTTGGATACCAATCGGCATCGGCAAATGTCACATCATCATCTGATATTGGGGCTTGTTCAATCAGCGACCATTGACCAAGCGACACCAGTGTTATCCAAGTCGCGGCAGCAGTGAACAAGACTGGAGATTGGGCCGACAGATGGTTGGCGTTAGCGTCGTGCCCATTGGGAGAAACCGTGGCGACGCAAGGGGCGCCGCCGTGCCAGTTCCATGTGATGTCTTGACCAGGTTTATGCCAGCCGAGAAATCCTTCGCCGACCAACAAATAAAGGCCGACACAAGACGGGTCCGCGCCGCGATAGACGCCGTCGCGATAAGGCTGAAGACCGAGTTCATTAATAATCTCGGGAGCGGTTTGAGCGGCGGTCAGCATGCGAATTAAAAGCTGTCTTTGCGTCGTCTGATTTCGGCAAAAACGTCGACATCGTCTGCCTCGGCCATGGCCAAATGCGCTCTAATCTCAGGATCGGCAGCGCGCAAAAATGGATTTGTCGCTCGCTCTGCGGCAATCGTGGTCGGTACCGTCGGTTTTTCTTGACTGCGAAGCGCTTCAAACTCTTTGATTCTTGCCTGCAGTTGCTGATTGTCAGGGTCAATGGTCAGCGCAAATTTGGCATTGGCAAGTGTATATTCATGGGCGCAATAAATCACTGTATCGGCGGGCAAAGAGGCGAGGCGTTTGAGGCTGCCCCACATTTGCGCCGGCGTTCCCTCAAAAATTCGGCCACACCCTAGGACAAAAAGCGTGTCTCCGACAAAGGCGAAGTTTTCCTCAGCGCAATGATAGGCAATATGACCCTTGGTGTGGCCGCCAACATTGAGGACGTCGAGCGTAATGCTACCAATCCTAATCTGATCCCCTTGGTTTACGGTTTGGTCGAGACCTTGAATATGCGCGGCATCGTCCGTTGGGCCGATAATGGTGCAGCCCGTTTTTTCTTTCAGTTCTATATTGCCGCCGGCGTGATCAAAATGATGATGGGTGTTGAGAATATGCGTTAGCGTCCAGCCGCGCCGCGCCAGACAATTTAAAATGGGTGCAACTTCTGGCGTATCAATACTAGCCGTTGCACCGGTTTTGGGGTCGTGCATCAAATAGCCATAATTATCGCTCAGGCAGGGAAATTGTTCGATCTCAATCATTCTCGTCTCCACGGGACTAGCCTAACCATTTGGCGGGCAATCATCAATCTGGATATCTATGTCGCTTTGTCTTAGGGTCAAAGCCAAGGATAAAACGAAATCAAGTTCCATGAGCATCGATATTCTAGATCTCGAGAGTTTTTATCGTGCCGATCTCGGCCAGCGCGTTGCGGCGCAGGTTCAAACGGCGCTTGCCGATTTGCCATCGGCTCTCACGCGTTTCGATTTTGGCCTTGGCTATACGGCGCCGTTTGCGAACATGCCAATTTTGATGCCTGCCCAGCAGGGCAGTGTGCAGTCGGCACTTTCCACTATATTGGTCGATGAATTTATGTTGCCGTTGCGCGACCAATCGCAGCAAGCGATCTTGGCAGCGCATTTTATCGAGCATAGCCGAGACGGCGAACATGCTTTGCGGGAAATTTGGCGGGTCTTACAGCCTGAAGGCCGCTTGGTTCTGCTGGTGGCCAATCGCCGTGGCTTTTGGGCGCGCCGCGACGGTACGCCTTTTGGCACTGGCCGCCCTTATAGCCGAACCCAATTGCGGCATGCGGCGCAGGCGGCGGGCTTTGTTCCCGTCGGGTGGTCGAGCGCTCTGCATTTCCCCATACTCCGACGGTTCACGTATATCACGCCCGCGACGGAGCGCCTGGGCCGGTTATTGCTGTCGGATCTTGCAGGCTTGCTGTTGGTCGAGTTGATTAAACGCGTGCCAGCACCTGTGAAAATGCGGCAGTCAAAATTGCGCTTCGCGACCCCGATCGCACAGCCGGCGCTGAGGCGGGAAAAACTTTAATCGCGTTGGAGGGTAAAAATAGCCAATGTCGCGCGCCAATTATCCAGCCAAGAAATTGGCGCATGGCCCTCGCGAACACGGTCGCCTACAAATAGGAGGTGGCGATCAATATGTAACCCCACCTCATGGCTGAGATCGACAAAGTCGAACAAGGTGCAGAGGTGGATATTGGCGGTTTCGTACCAAGGCGCGCTGAGCAAGCCAGTTTCTGGCATCCGTCCGCGTCGCAAAAGGTCAAAGCGTACGGCCCAATGGCCGAAATTGGGAATCGACACGATCAGTTGTTTGCCGACCCGCGCCATTTCCTGCAGCACATCTTTTGGGCGCTGGGTGGCTTGTAGGGTTTGGCTCAAAATCACGACATCAAATCCATCGTCCGGATAATAAGACAAATCGCGATCGGCATCGCCTTGCACAACGCTTAGGCCGCGGGCAACGCATGTATTCACGCCAGTTTGGCTCAGCTCTAGCCCATGCCCGGACACATTACGATCGCGCGCGAGTATGTCTAAAAGATCGCCCTGACCACAGCCAATATCCAAAACGCGACTGCCCAAAGGAACCATTTCGGCAATTAATTTGAGGTCGAGCCGCTCGGTCGCAATATTCCCAGCTGCTGTCACACGTCGATCAATCATCGCTGTCCCCCGTCTCGAGGCCGCGCGCCACCGCTGAGGCTTTTATGAAGCCCCGCAGAGTGGAAAACATTTCCGGCTCATCGAGCAAGAAAGCGTCATGCCCTTTGTCGCTCTCGATTTCGACAAAACTGACGTCGGCGCCCGCGGCATTGAGCGCGCGTACAACATTAATGCTCTCATGCGTCGGAAATAACCAATCGCTGGTGAAAGAGACGACACAAAAGCGTGTGCGGCTATTGGTAAAAGCTGTCGCCAAAAGTCCATCATGCTCGGCGGCAATATCAAAATAATCCATCGCTCGCGTGATATAGAGGTAACTATTGGCGTCGAATCGATCGACAAAGGTCATGCCTTGGTGCCGCAAATAGCTCTCGATTTGAAAATCTGCGTCAAAACCAAAACCAAGCGCATCGCGATCCTGCAGATTGCGACCAAATTTGCGATGCAAGGCGGCTTCTGACAGATAGGTGACATGCGCCGCCATGCGCGCCACGGCGAGCCCTTTGGCGGGCTTTTCGCCCTGTGCGTGATAAGCGCCTCCGTGCCAGAGCGGGTCGGCCATGATAGCCTGACGCCCAACCTCGTGCAGAGCAATATTCTGCGCCGAATGCCGCGCCGCCGTTGCTATCGGGACAGCACTGAACACGCGGTCAGGATAGCTTGCGGCCCATTGCAGCGTCTGCATGCCACCCATGGAGCCGCCAATGACACAAAATAAATCATCTATGCCCAAGGCATCGAGCAACATAGCTTGCGCCCGCACCATATCGGCGATGGTAATGACGGGGAAATTAAGACCGTAAACATCGCCGCTCTGGGGATCCGAGGTGGCTGGCCCGCTGGAGCCGGCGCAACCGCCAATGACGTTCTGGCAAATGACGAAATAGCGATTGGTATCGATCGGTAAATCGGGGCCGACCAGTGTTTCCCACCAGCCCGACTTGTTGGTGATTGGGTTGTGCCCAGCAACATGTTGGTCACCCGTTAAGGCGTGGCAGACCAAAATAGCGTTTGACTTGGCCGCGTTCAGCGTTCCGTAAGTACGATAGGCAATAGTCGGATTGTGCAATAGCCCACCACCGTCCAAAGCTAGGCTTTGGCCGTCAAAATGATGATATAAGGTCTCGTCCGCGTTTTCTGCGCTCATAGGGCGGGTTTAACGCTCTCGGCTCGTCTGGTCAACGAAAACCCGTGTCTTTGGATAAAGCGAACGGGTGTAAAATCTTTTCTTTGCTTTAGGGCGGCGCTGATCGTAAAACGGAAAATCGGAAAGTGAGGTGGCATGTCTGACGAGAATGCGCTAGGCGCCGAAACGTCTTTGGCCGATATTCGACAGCAAATCGATGCGATCGATCGCGAGATTTTCGACCGGCTCGTACGTCGGAGCGCCCTTGTAACCTCGGTTGGCGAAATTAAAGCTGCATCGGGAGTTACGACGCCTTTGCGGCCACGACGGGAGGCCGAACAATTACAGCAATTGGCTGCTTGGTATGCCGCGGCACAGCCCGACATGCCGTTTGCCAGTGTTGTCGCCATTTGGCGCGAAATCATTGGCGGGGCCTTGGCGCAACAAGGGGGCTTGCGGGTGCATGTGACGGCGGGGACGGCGCAGATGGCACGGCTTTATTTTGGGGCCGCGATTAATTATCACCCAATCGACGAAAAAGTCGATTTTACAATGCTGACTCAAGGCTACGATATTATTGTCCTAGAGCCTAAAGCCTTGCTGGCGGCCATCGACCGGCTACCGCCGCAGGCGAGATGTTTTGCGCGGTTAAATGGTGCCGGTCAGACCATCGGCCTTGCCGTCGGATGCTTCGAGGAGGAGTTGATCGGTTCCAGCGAACTCTCACTGGTCCCTCGCGACGCAGTGTCGGGCGCAATGACATGCTTAGCGGAAGATGCGACGCAGGCGCTGGTCGAGAGTACGGCAACAAAAACGCTCGGTCGTTCTATCGGACGCTATGCAATTCTGCCTGTAAATGATAGGGAAGAGGCATGACAAGCAACAGGCCCTCACCGCGCGCTAATTTAGGATCCATTGCGCCTTATATTGGCGGCCGCGAGGAAATCGCGGGCGTCGAAGCGGCGCTTAAATTATCGGCCAATGAAAACCCGCTCGGCGCCAGCCCACGGGCCTTGGCGGCTTTAAGCGATTTTAAACGCCTCGCGCTTTATCCAGAAGGCTCGTCTGCGGCCTTGCGTAAGGCCTTGGCTACCCAGCACCAGCTCGATGCGGATCGCATTGTTTGCGGCAATGGCTCGGATGAAATTTTGCATTTATTAGCGCAGGCCTATCTCGAAGCTGGCGACGAAGCGATTATGACGCGCTTTGCTTTTTTGGTTTATCGGCTGGTTACGGAAGTGGCCGGTGCCACGCCCGTTATTATCGATGAACCAGATTTGATTGCCGATGTCGATGCCATGCTCGCGGCAGTGACGCCGCGAACCAAAATGGTGTTTTTGGCTAATCCCAATAACCCGACAGGAACTATGTTGGATCGCGGCGAGATTGAACGCCTGCATGCCGGCTTGAGACCCGATATTTTATTGGTGCTCGACGGCGCCTATGCGGAATATGTTGCGGATGATCTTTATCCGGCGGGTTTTGATTTGGTCGATCGGTATGAAAATCTTGTCGCAACCCGTACGTTCTCGAAAATCTATGGTTTGGCAGCTTTGCGCGTCGGTTGGGGCTATTGTCCGGCCTTGGTGGCCGATATGTTGAACCGCATTCGCCCTCCGTTTAACGTTAATGCTGTTGCCGCCAGCGCCGCAATTGCCGCCTTGGGTGACACCGAGCATGTGGCACGATCACGCGAGCACAACACGCAGTGGCGCAATTGGTTGATGCAGCAATTGGCGGGCTTGGATGTGACCGCGATAGCCAGCCAAGCCAATTTTATCCTGTTACGCTTTGCCTCGCCGCAGCAGGCGGAGGCAGCTGACAATTTCTTGGGTCGACAAGGCTTGATTTTACGGGCGATGGCCAGCTACGGCCTCGCCGATTGCTTACGGTTGACGGTTGGTACCGAAGAAGCCAATCGGCGCGTTGTCGCGGCGCTTGAACAATTTTTGAGGCCGCAATGAGTGTGCCTAAAATTGCTTTGATCGGCTTGGGGTTAATCGGCTCTTCCTTGGGGCATGCTTTGCATAAATATGGTCTTGCCGATGAGGTGCGTGGTTATGCGCGGTCGCGCAAAACCCGTGATGCGGCGCTGGCCAATGGGTGTGTTGACTGTGTCTTTGAAAGTGCAGCGGCGGCGGTGCAAGGCGCTGATGTGGTGTTTTTGAATGTGCCGCTCAATGCCGTGGCTTCGCTGGCAGCTGAAATTGTTCCGGCTATGAAATCCGGCGCCACGCTGACAGATGTCGGGTCGGTCAAACAATGCGTTATTGACGATGTCGAACCTTTCCTGAGGCCAGACATATATTTGGTGCCGGGGCACCCGATTGCGGGGACCGAACAGTCGGGCCCCGATGCTGGCTTCGCAGAATTATTCGCCGGCCGCTGGTGCATTTTGACCCCCAGCGAGGACACCAATTTGCGGGCCGTGGAATTGATCGCAAAGTTATGGCGCGCCATGGGTTCGGAAGTCGAGTTTATGAATGCCGCGCATCACGATTTGGTGCTGGCCATTACCAGCCATATTCCGCATTTGATTGCCTTTAATATTGTTGGTACGGCGGCGGACCTTGAGACTGACACGCGCTCGGAAGTGATTAAATATTCCGCCAGCGGCTTTCGCGACTTTACCCGCATTGCTGCTAGTGACCCTGTCATGTGGCGCGATGTGTTCTTGCGCAACAAGCACGCGGTGCTGGAAATGCTGGGGCGCTTTACAGAGGATTTAACAGCTTTACAACGTGCCATTCGGCATGATGACGGCCCGACATTGAAAGATATGTTTTCGCGCACCCGCGAAATCCGCCGCAGCATCATTGAAGCGGGTCAAGATGTTGCATCGCCGAATTTTGGTCGCCAAGAAAAGAAATAG
>JAYODZ010000002.1:15602-26228 GCA_038106515.1 Rhodobiaceae bacterium | reverse complement strand
CGCGTGGCGGTAAGGGGAGGCGAGGTGCTGGCCCTAATGGGATTTTAGCGAGATAACTCATCCCGTCGCGAAATTCGAGGTCGAGCTTGAGCTTGACCCCCTGCTGATCACCTGTCAGCGCTTTGAACAGTCCCGAAACACCTTGTACGACCTCGATTTGCTTGGCTACACGACCACTGACGACGCCAAGCTCGCGCAATAAGTCGAGAAATAAAGAGAGGTCATTGACTTGCAGTTTAATCTCGCCCACGAGTTTGTCATTGCGATCGGCTCCTAGGGCGCCGCGCCCTTGGATTGACAGCCCCTGCCGGCTGACATGCACATTGGTGATCTCGATACGCTCATCGGCGCGTAAATCCGTTGCCCATTGTCCCGGCGTCATAAACCAACTCATTGGCGTTGCGGCTTCAAGATCGAGAATATCGAGCGCCGTCTGTCGCCCCATGCGAATGGCTTTATTGGTTATGGCAAGATCAGCGATTTGCGCATTATCGGGCGAACGCCGCAAATGTATTTCGGAGGCCTGGGTCGCCATATTGAGATTAATACGACCGAGTTGACCTGAGAATACAGGCTTCTCGAGTACAGCATCGGCGCGGACGAGGCCATTAACATCGACCCGCGCGCTGGCGGTATTGAGGCTGTGATCAATCATCACTGTACCTGTTGCGAGGGTGAAGCGGTGGGTGCCATCGGCTTTCAAGACGGCTTGTTGGCGGCTAAATGGCATGAGATCAAGACGCAATTCCTCGGTTTGCCAAGCGAGGCTAGGGTCATGGTAATTTGGTTTGCCAAGCACAAAGGACAGACGCGCTGGAAAGCCCGAAGCTTGCGTTGTTGTGGAATTTAAGCCAGCCGATTTCAAATTGCTGACAATGAAGTCCGCTGTCCATTGCCAAAAGGCGAAATAGCCGCCAGCGAGGATAGCGAGACCAATAAAGGGGGCAAAAAGCCAAAAGCGTGACGTTTTCGTCGATTGTCGAGGTGCCATGATAAGCTCCTTCTCTAATTTCAGGGCATTGCTGTAATGCTGTTCTTTTATGCGGACAAACCAATCAGGCTCAAAATATAACGCGCATACTCACCCACTAGTAAAGCAAAGGTCCCAGGATACCGCCACCAGTTTTCGAGCTGAACGTTTTGCGGTACGACGGGATAAGCGATCAGCCTAATATGTGGCATGGCACGGCGTAACTCGACCATGGCGCGCGGTACATGATGTGCACTGGTGACGATCAGCAGTGAAGAAAATTCATGCACGCGCGCCCACTGTGCCGCCTGAATGGCGTTTTCCACAGTCGTTTCTGCGTTATAATCGAGATCTAGGCAACAATCGATCGAAGCTCGGTCGTGTCCTAATTTAGCTATATCATCATAGCCTTGGCCTTGGTAAACCCCCGATATTAGGAGCCTCTTGCCGCGGCCTTCTTCGAGTAAGTGAATACCGGTTGTCAGGCGCTCTATGGCGGTCCCCGTAAGGACGACAATACCATCGGCCGAGATATCGGAGTCTGTCTCGCCGGGCGGCAAAGTCGCGACAAAAACCAGAAAGATAATGCCCGCTCCAATCAAACCAATAATCGCGAAGCTTAGGCCCGCTTTTAGAACCATTGCTAATTTTGATTGCTGTGGCGGCTTGCGCATATTTTTCTCGTCACATTAAATTCGTAAGACTGCGCAAGACATGGCGACGGGTGACGATCCAGCCGAGCAAGCAAAAGCCAAGAGGAACCGGAACCAGCCAAATCAAAATCTCGTAATTTTGTAACTCGACCATAACTTCGCCGAGTGCCAGAAAAAGACTGGCCGCTAAAATCGCTCCCAAAAGCGCCCAGAGAAATGTGAGGCGCAAAAAATGCTGCTCGAAATGCCATGAGATGAAACGATCTTGGGCGCCAATTTGATGCAACACTTGCAGAATTTCTGCATTGGCCATCAGGCCAGCGCGAATAGCAAAAATCAAAACTGTAATTGTTGCGAGCGCCACCATCAGCAACACCAAGCCGGCAAATACGCGCAAAATGGTGGTCGTTTGGGTCAAGGTCTCGCGCCAGCGGCCGTGGGTGTCGAGGCGGGCCCCCGGGGCAACCGAGCGTAGGGCGACATCAAGCGCATCTGCATTGGATTGCAACTGAGCGTCGGGGGTAATTTCAATCAAAACCGGTAACGGCAAGTCGTCCGAGACATTGCCGGTTCCGAGCCAGGGCTCCAAGAGTTCGACCATGTCATTGGATGTCAGCGGGCGGGCCGACAACACGCCCGGAAATTGGGTCAGCTCGCGCATCACTGCGATGCGTTGGTCATCGGCCGACATGACATCAGTGTCGCTGATTTGTACCGTCATGGCGCTGGTGGCACGCGCCAACCAGTGGTCGGCAGATATACTGACGAGGAGCGCGGCGCCAACCGCTAAGCAGGCGAGAAACGACATGACCATGGTGACAGCACCAAGCGAGGCGCCCGCCATATTGGCACGGGGAAGAATGTTTTTTGGGGCGGGTTGCTGGCTCATTTTAGAAGCTCCAGTCGCCCCTGTGTTAGGTGCAGCCGCGGATGGGCGAAGGATCGCCAGATATGCTGGTCGTGGGTTGCCACCATTACGGTGGTCCCCATTTTATTTAACTCCTCGAGCAAGCGTAGCAGCCTATCCCCGATTTCTGAATCGACGTTACCCGTGGGTTCATCGGCGACAATCAGATGCGGCCGCGCAATCACGGCGCGGGCAATAGCGGCGCGTTGTTTTTCGCCGCCAGAGAGCGTCGCCGGTAGCGCATGCATGCGCTCGCCAAGCCCAACCCAGTCGAGCAACTCGCGGGCATTTTCGCGATAGCTGACTTCGCGTTGTCCCGCCACGCGTAACGGCAAGGTGACATTTTGGTAAATATCGAGATGATCGATCAGCCGGAAGTCTTGGAACACAACACCGATCCGCCGCCTTATATCGGGAAGCTCTTGACGTCTCAAAGCCGAGACTTGTTGGCCAAATAAAAAAATCTCGCCGGCGCTCGGGCGCTGGGCCAGAAAAATAAGTTTTAATAGGGAGGTTTTGCCGGCCCCCGAATTCCCTGTAATAAAATGAAATGAGCCAGCCTCGATATGGATCGAGACATCCGACAGGATCGGGGTTTTGGTGTCATAACTTAGGGAGATATTCTCGAGGCGTATCATGATGGTAGTGTCGGCTTTCTTCTTTCCCTAGCGCGATCGCCCGTTACGTCTCCAACCAGTTTGGCAGTCGCTCGAGGCGCAATAAATCATCGATCTCGGGCCTGTGTCGGATGATCTCAAACTGATCCCCTTTGACCAAAACCTCGGGCGCGAGCGGACGCGTATTATAGGTTGATCCTAACACGGCGCCATAGGCCCCGACGGTAAAAATTGCCACCAGACTGTCCGCCGCAAGGGCGGGCAAGCGGCGGTCTTTCCCGAGAAAATCACCGCTTTCACATACTGGCCCGACAATATCCCATAGCAAAGTTTCGCCCTCGGTTTCGAGCACGGGGCGAATATCATGGTAAGCGCCATAGAGTGTTGGACGCATCAGCTCCGTCATTGCCGCGTCGAGAACCATAAAATTTTTCACCTGGCCTCGCTTCTCGCGGATCAAACGGCCAACCAAGATGCCGGCATTGGCGGCAATGAGGCGCCCTGGCTCGAGGATGATCTGACAGCCGCTGTTGCCCAGTTGGTCGGCTATGATTTGCGCATAGGCATCGGGGTTGGGTGGCGGTTGATTGTCACGCTCATAGGGCACGCCGAGCCCACCCCCGAGGTCGAGGCTGGCGATGTTGTGGCCGTTTTTTCGCAGTCGGGCGAGAAGGTCGCCGAGTTTGGCAAAGGCGCGGGCGAAAGGCTCGAGCTGCGTAATCTGGCTGCCAATATGAATGTCGATGCCGTCGCAGTGAATATAGGGTAATTGCGATGCGCGCGCATAAGCGCTCTCGGCATCTTCCCATGCAATGCCGAATTTATTTTCAGCCTTCCCGGTTGAAATCTTCTCATGCGTGCCGGCGTCTATATCGGGGTTCACGCGGAAGGCGATCGAGGCCATGATTTTCAGCGCTGCCGCCACAGCGGAAAGTTGTTCGACCTCGGCAAGGCTTTCAATGTTAAAGCGCAAAATACCGGCGCGCAGCGCTTGTGCCATTTCCGCTTGGGTTTTGCCGACGCCGCTGAAGACAATGCGATCGGCAGGAATACCAGCGCGCAAAGCGCGCTCTAATTCGCCACCCGAGACAATATCGGCGCCGGCGCCCGATTGGGCTAGAGTGGCAATCACCGCGATATTGGAATTGGCTTTTACTGAAAAACAGATCAACGGTTTGGGGGCTATTTTGGCTTTTTCGAATGCCGTTTTGAGCACGGACACGTGATGCGTCAGCGTCGCTGTGCTGTAGCAATAAAAAGGGGTGCCGACCTGCGCAGCGATATCGCTTATGGCTACATTCTCTGCAAAGAGCTCGCCATTTCGATACTGGAAATGATCCATATTAGTGCTCGGTCGCCTGAATAGGAAGGTAAAGATCGCCGCGCTTGCCGCAGGCGGAGAGACCGGAGAGGCTGGACATGGCCAGTATAACCAAGAGAACGATCATTGGCGCGCGCATTAGTTTTCTCCTTTTAGGCATTCGACCCACCCGAGGGCGGCCTGTTTGACTTGCTCTGGAGCCGTGCCGCCAAAGCTCTGGCGGCTGGCAACTGAATTTTCTGTCGTCAAGACGGCAAAGACATCGTCTGTGATGCGCGGCTCAACCTGGCGCATGTCGTCGAGGCTAAGCTCATATAGGTCGCAGGATTTAGTCTCGGCGAGCGCCACCAGAGCGCCGGTCACGTGATGCGCCTCACGGAATGGCAAGTCGAGGCAGCGCACCAACCAGTCGGCCAAATCGGTCGCGGTCGAAAAACCACGACCCGCCGCTGCGGCCATGGCGGGTGCATTGACGCCCAAGGTTTTAACCATGCCGGTCATTGCCGCGAGGCATAATGAAAGATTGTCGATCGTATCAAACAGCCGCTCTTTGTCCTCTTGCATGTCCTTCGAATAAGCCAGCGGTAGCCCCTTAATGACAATGAGGAGCGCCGTTAAATTGCCGATAATGCGCCCCGCTTTGGCGCGCACCAGTTCGGCGGCATCGGGGTTGCGCTTTTGCGGCATGATTGATGAGCCGGTTGAAAACGCATCGGGTAGGGTGAAAAAATGGAAAGCGCTGGTCGCGAAGATAACAATTTCTTCCGCAAAGCGAGATAAATGCGTCGCGCAAATCGAACTGGCGCCGAGGATTTCAAGCGCAAAATCGCGAGCCGAAACGCTGTCGATCGAATTGGCCGTTGGTCGGTCGAAGCCGAGCAGGCTGGCTGTTCGTGTTCGATCAATCGGAAAAGATGTGCCAGCCAGCGCCGCGGCGCCGAGCGGACATTCATTCATACGCGCCCGAGCGTCAGCGAAACGGCCGCGGTCGCGCGCTAACATTTCAACATAAGCGAGCAAGTGATGGCCGAAGGTTACGGGTTGCGCCGTTTGCAGATGGGTGAAGCCGGGCATCAGCGTTGCCGCGTGCTCGGCTGCCTTTTCGGCAAGGGCGCCTTGCAAGGCCGCCAATTGGCCGTCTATATGATCGATGCTGTCGCGCAGATAAAGCCGAATGTCGGTGGCCACTTGATCATTGCGCGAGCGCGCCGTATGCAAGCGCCCCGCGGCGTCGCCGATCAGCTCTTTCAGCCGACTTTCGATATTCATGTGAATGTCTTCAAGCGCGCGCGAAAACTTAAACTTTCCGGCGGCGATTTCGTTAGCGATCTCGTCGAGGCCGCGCAAAATAGCGTCTCCGTCCGATTTTGCAATGATCCCCTGCTCGATCAGCATGGTGCAATGAGCCCGCGAACCGGCAATGTCCTGCGCATGAAGACGCTGGTCAAATCCAATGGATGCGTTAATCTCTTCCATTATATCGTCGGGGCTACCACCGAAGCGTCCGCCCCACATCCGGTTACTCATTCATCACCTCATGGAGATGGCCATGTTTCATTCTAGCGCATCCCGTTTTATCTTAGCGGCGTTACTTGCTGCATCGCTTGCCGCTCTGTTTGTATACCTAACCGATGAGGGCGAGAGCAAGCAAGCATCTTCATCGGATCGTTTTGCGCAGAAATTGGTTGTCCATAGCACGCCGCGCAATCTGTCTGATTTTACCCTTGATTTGCCGGACGGCGCAAAGCCGATCAGCGCCTTTCGAGGGCAATTTTTAATCATTAATTTTTGGGCGACTTGGTGTGCGCCCTGTCGTCGTGAAATGCCGCAATTCGAACATTTGCAAACTTTGCTCTCGGCCTATCCGGTACAAATTATGACCGTCAGCCTCGATCGTGGCCAGCGCGACAAGCCCGATGCCTTTTTAGAGGAGCTAGGGATTGTCTCGCTTCTGCAGGGACATGATGGACAACAGGCGATCGCTCGACAAATCGGCCTTTTTGGCGTGCCAACGACGATTTTGGTCGATCGAGAAGGACGGGAGAGGGCGCGTTTGCAAGGGGAAGCGGAATGGGATAGCGCAGAAGCGGTGGCCGCCATTACGGCCGTGATCGATGCCTCGACGGCGCCCTAACGTGTAGGGACAGGGGTTTCGCCGCTATAGTCGTAAAAGCCGCGTCCTGTTTTACGTCCCAGCCAGCCCGCTTCGACATATTTGACCAATAAGGGACACGCCCGGTACTTGCTATCGCCCAAGCCTTCATACAAGACATGCATGATGCTCAAGCACGTGTCGAGACCAATAAAGTCGGCTAGTTGCAGTGGTCCCATACGGTGATTGGCGCCTAAGCGCATGGCTTTGTCGATGCTTTCAACTGTGCCAACGCCCTCATAGAGTGCATATACGGCTTCGTTGATCATCGGTAGCAAAATCCGGTTGACGATGAAGGCCGGGAAATCCTCTGCCACGGCGCTGGTTTTTCCGAGCTGGGCCACAATATTTTCGACCGTATTATGGGTCTCGTCGTCGGTGGCTATGCCGCGAATGATTTCGACCAACTCCATCACGGGAACAGGGTTCATAAAATGCATGCCGATAAATTTTTCCGGTCGCCCAGTGACGGCAGCGAGGCGCGTGATTGAGATCGACGATGTATTCGATGCGATAATCGCGTCTGGTCCAACTACGCCACTGACTTCGCGCAGGATCTCAATTTTGACATCTTCGTTTTCGGTTGCCGCCTCAATAACTAAGTCGACACTGGCGAGCAACGACAGGTCGGGGGCTTCGGCAATGCGGTTCAAAGCAGCATCGCGGGCGGCCTCATCGATCCGCCCTGAGACCACTTGGCGCCCCATATTACCGGTGATGGTCGCCAGACCGGCGGCGATACGCTCCGACGAGATATCGTTCAAAAGGACATTGAAGCCGGCCAGCGCAAATACATGCGCAATGCCGCTCCCCATCTGGCCAGCCCCGATGATTCCGACGGATTTGACCATGATCGTCCCCTTACAGCCCGATTTTACCGAGTTCTTCTTCCAACTCTGGCACAGCGGTGAAGAGGTCGGCAACCAAGCCATAATCGGCGACTTGGAAAATCGGCGCTTCTTCATCTTTGTTGATCGCAACAATCACCTTGCTGTCTTTCATGCCCGCCAAATGTTGGATGGCGCCCGAAATGCCGACAGCAATATAAAGATCGGGAGCGACAACCTTGCCAGTTTGCCCGACTTGGTAATCATTTGGCACAAAGCCGGCATCAACAGCGGCACGCGAGGCACCGACAGCGGCACCGAGCTTGTCGGCCACTTTTTCGAGCATCACGAAATTATCGCCCGACTGCATGCCACGTCCACCCGAAACAACAATTTTCGCAGCCGTCAGCTCAGGGCGATCAGACTTGGTCAGCTCTTCTTTCACAAACTCAGACAAGGCTGGTAGCTCGGGTACGGCTACGGTTTCAACCGATGCGTTCCCCGAAGTTTCAGCGGCCGCAAAGGCGGTCGTCCGAATGGTCAGAACTTTTTTCGCGTCACTCGACGAGACAGTCTGGATAGCGTTACCCGCATAAATAGGACGCTCAAATGTGCTAGCATCGACAATCTTCGAGACGTCTGAGATTTGGCCGACATCGAGCAGCGCGGCAATGCGCGGCATGAAGTTTTTGCCGTTGGTTGTCGCGGCGGTGACGATGGCGTCGTAGTTACCGGCCAGAGACACGACCAGAGCGGCCATGGCTTCCGCCAACATTTTGTCGAGCGCAGCCGCATCGGCTAAAAGGACTTTGCTAACGCCAGCAATTTTAGCGGCCGCATCGGCGACGGCGGCGCAACCGGCACCGGCAACCAATACATGTACATCACCGCCCAATTGCCCTGCCGCCGTTGCGGCTTTCAGCGTTGCGTCATTCAATTCAGAATTATTATGTTCAGCGATCAGAAGAGTTGTCATTAGAATACCCCCGCTTCGTTTTTCAGCTTGCCGACCAGTTCGGCGACAGTTTCAACTTTAACACCAGCTTCGCGTTGCGGTGGCTCGGTGACTTTGACGACGGATAGGCGTGGCGTGACATCGACGCCATAATCGGCAGGTGTCTTCTCGTCGATTGGCTTCTTTTTGGCCTTCATAATGTTCGGCAAAGAAGCGTAGCGCGGCTCGTTGAGGCGCAGATCGGCGGTGACAATCGAGGGGGTCGCAAGCTTGATGGTTTGCAGACCGCCATCGATTTCGCGCGTGACGGTGAGCTTATCGCCATCTTGTTTGATTTCAGAAGCAAATGTGCCTTGCGACCAACCGAGCAGCGCCGACAGCATTTGGCCGGTTTGGTTGTTATCGCCATCAATTGCTTGTTTGCCCATAACAACCATGTCAGTGCCTTCGGCTTCGACCACGGCTTTCAAGATTTTTGCGACTGCTAGCGGCTCGACCTCGACATCGGTTTGCACCAAGATGCCGCGATCAGCGCCCATGGCCAGAGCTGTCCGGATGGTCTCCTGCGCTTGGCTGGGGCCGATCGATACGACAACGGTTTCGCTGGCGATACCGGCTTCTTGCATCCGAACGGCTTCTTCAACAGCAATCTCGCAGAAGGGGTTCATGGACATTTTGACATTAGCGAGGTCGACACCCGTTTGATCCGATTTGACGCGGATTTTGACGTTGTAATCGACCACCCTTTTCACGGGCACCAATATTTTCATTATATAACTCCTGAGATAGTGCGGCCATGCCGCTTTATGGGGCAGAAACTACGCCGAGGCGCGCCGCAAGTCAAACATTTGCGGTCGTTCTCTTGTGCGTCAAAGTGAACGCTTAAGCGCCGCTGCCAGCGCCCGGTTGCCACAAAACGTCATCTTGCCCACGATTATTCGCCCAGCGGGCGGCGACAAAGACAAAATCCGATGCGCGATTGATATATTGGCGTAGCGGGTGACCCAGTTCTTCACCATTTTTATCTGCTAATTCAACGATTTGTCGTTCAGCGCGGCGTAAAATGGTGCGCGCCAGATGAAGATGCGCCGCGCCCGCATGGCCGCCCGGCAAAACAAATGAATCCAAAGGCTGCAAATCCGCATTGAGCGCATCAATATCGCGCTCGAGCCGCTCGACTTGCCGCGGCGTGATGTGCAGGCGCGGGCTTTCGCCGGGGCTTGCCAATTCGGCGCCCAAATCAAACAAATCATTTTGCAGGCGCTGGATCATGTCGCTTAATGGCGGCTCGAGATAAAGGGCGGCCAACCCCAGGGCTGCATTGGCCTCATCGACCGTGCCATAAGCTACGACGCGTAGGTCATATTTTGGCCGCCGCGACCCGTCGACCAGCCCCGTGAGGCCATCATCGCCCGTTTTGGTGTAAATTTTGGTCAGCCGCACCATTAATTTTGTCCCGTTGATAGATAAACGAATATCATCACCAGCACGACGACAATAAATTGTAGCCCGACCCGCCAGCGCATCAGGGTTTGCGAGGTGCTGGCACTGCCGTCGCGCAGCATATTATAGAGGCCCGCAAGTAGCACCAAAACAACCGCCCCAAGGCCGATTGGTATAAGGTAAGAGATAAGCGTCATGCCGCCTCCTGATAAAGTTCGCGCAACCGCCGCGCAATCACATCGGCCTGAATTTCCGCCGCACCTTCAAATATACTCAAAATTCGCGCGTCGCATAGCAGGCGGCTGACAGGATATTCTAACGCAAAACCGTTGCCGCCGTGAATTTGAACGGCATTATCGGCCGCCGACCAAGCAATCCGTGCCGCCAGAAGTTTAGCCATGCCAGCTTCGAGATCGCAGCGTTTGCCGCTATCTTTTTGCCGTGCGGCGAAATAAGTGAGCTGACGCACAGCAAAAATTTCCGCTGCCATCATGGCGATTTTGCCGTGCACACGCTCAAAATTAAAAATTGGTTGCTGAAATTGAACCCGCTGGGTCGCGTAAGCCAGAGCACTGTCGAGGGCCGATTGCGCAACGCCAATGGCGCGCGCCGCGGTTTGGATGCGCGCTGACTCGAAGGTTTGCATCAGTTGCTTGAAGCCCTCGCCCTCAACCCCTCCCAAAAGTGCCGCCTCGGGAACGGCGAAATTATCGAAGCTCAATTCATATTCTTTCATGCCGCGATAGCCGAGAACGGCAATTTCGCCGCCGTTCATGCCAGG
>JAYODZ010000002.1:0-15592 GCA_038106515.1 Rhodobiaceae bacterium | reverse complement strand
GCATTGCTGTCCGTACCGCGTGGTTTTTCGGCCAACAAAATCGATAGACCGCGATGGCCGGCCCGATCAGGATTGGTGCGTACCAGCATGGTCATTAAATCGGCGCGCGCCGCATGGGTGATCCAAGTTTTATTACCCGACACTAGAAATTGCTTTCCATCGCGCTTGGCGCGGGTCGATAAATTGGCAAGATCGGAGCCAATATTTGGTTCTGTGAAAACGGCGGTCGGCAATATGTCTCCCGAGGCAATGCCAGGCAGATAGGCCGCCTTTTGCTCAGCCGTACCGTTTTGGAGGATTAGCTCAGCGGCAATATCGGTGCGCGTGCCGAGAGAGCCAACGCCAATATAGCCGCGCGATAATTCTTCCGAGACAACGCACATTGCCTCTTTGCCAAGGCCCATGCCGCCAAATTCTTCTGGGATCGTTAGTCCGAAGACGCCGAGCTTGGCCATATCTTGAATGAGATCAAGCGGGATTAATTCATCTCGTAAGTGCCAGCCATGGGCATAAGGCGCGACGCGCTCATCGGCAAAGCGCCGAAATTGGGCGCGGATCATCGCATGGGTTTCATCGAGGCCAGTTTCTCCGCCTGCCGCTTGCCCTTGTTCCGCCAGACGATGGGCAATCGCCTTGCGTCGCTCTGGAGTATTCCCCTGCGTCATCAGGCGTTGGCTCGCAGGGCTGGTGAAATAATTTTGCCCCGACAAGCCAAAATCTTCAGGTCGTATAATTTCGCTTTGACTCATTGCCAGTCCGCCCCGCATTTGACGCATATAATCGGCAAACACGACCGCTGTCAGATCATATTCTAAGGCCGAGGCACGCCCGTCGGCGTCGAGCCGGATGATGAGATCCTTTAGTTGCTCTAGAGCCGCGCCATAGGTGACAAGCCAGGCTAAGCCATGCCGCAAGAATTGGCTCTGGGGCGCTGGCTGGCGGCAGAGGTCGTCGCAAAATTGCCGCGCGTCAGCGCTGGCAAGACTGCAGGCCTCGATAAGTTCAGAATGTGTTAACGCTGTTCCCATGACTTTACCCGATACCATGTCCGCGCAGCCAACTCCAGCAGGTTGCGCCAATAAGTCGCCTAAGCAAGCAACGCCTCATAGCGCCCATCGCCAAGTGGTGGCGGCAGGTGCCGGCGAATATCCTGCGCTGTGACCCCAGCCAATTCTAAAGCGCGAAAAGAGCTATCCCCCGCTGTTTTTGACAAGCGTCGGCCTTCAACGGCTCGCAATAAAGGATGATGCGTGTAAACCGGTGCCGGCAAGTCGAGGGCAATTTGCAACAGGCGATGAATATGCGTCGCGGCGCGCAAATCTTGGCCACGCACCACATGCGTGACTTTTTGATGGGCGTCGTCAAGCACAACACTCAAATGATAACTCGTGGGAATATCTTTGCGCGCAATGATAATGTCGCCATAAGGGCGGGCATCAACGCGCGTCTCGGTTGACGCCATGGGGCTGAGCGCTTCGCTCTCGGTAAAAAAGATCGGGCCGCCATTTTTCTTTTCTGCCAGATTTTGCAGGGCGTCGATGTTAAGCCGCCAAGCATAATCGCGATTTTCCCACATCAGGGCGTGGCGCTCCCAATTGCTGAGTTGTTTGTACAGATTGGGATAGACATAGCCGCCATCGGGGTCGCGCGGCCAAGCGGTTAAACCTCCAGGCTGATCCATGATGTGGTTGCGGATATCGGCGCGCGTTGCCCAGCAGGGATAGACGAGGCTCATTTCGCGCAACCGCTTCAGGCTTTGCTCGTAAATTGCAAAACGATTGGATTGCCGGAGGCTGTCGCGGGCATAGCTAACGCCGAGCCAATCGAGATCGTCGAAGATCGCTTGAATAAAATGCGGTCGCGATCGCCCGACATCGATGTCCTCGATCCGAAGCAATAAAACCCCGCCCGCTTGCGCGGCAAGATACTGGTTCAGGCAAGCTGAATAAGCATGGCCGAGATGCAATCGACCATTAGGGCTAGGTGCGAAGCGAAAGACCGGTCCGTTCGACATGATTGCCTCTTGTTTGTGTTACAGGCTTGCCCGATAATCTCCGCCAATGCAACAGTTTCGCTCGGCAGCCGCGCTCGATGAAGCGCTTGATCATCTGGCGCGGCAGGACGCGGATTTGGCCCGCGCCATGGCGCTGGCCGGACGTCCGCGCTTACGCCCCGCCAAGCGGGGCTTTCGGGGCTTGGTCACGACCCTCATTAGCCAGCAAGTTTCGGTCGCAGCGGCGCGCGCCATTGAGGGCCGACTGGAGGCGGCTCTGGACGAGATTACACCGCGAGCTATTCTTGCTCTCGATCCGCTGGCAGCAAAAGCGTGCGGTTTGTCGGGCCAGAAATATCGCTATTTGCAGGAATTGGCGGCGGCGATTGAAGGCGGCTCACTGCGTCTCGCTAAACTCGCGCGGGCCCCTGATGAGGAGGTCTGCGCTGCCTTAACCGCGATTAAGGGTGTTGGGCCGTGGACAGCAAATATTTATTTAATGTTCTCGCTGCGCCGTTGCGATAGCTTTGCGGCCGGCGACTTGGCCTTGCAGGAAGGCTATCGGCGGCTGAAAAGTCTCGATCAACGGCCAACAGCCGTCGATCTTGAGCAGCATTCCGAAGCTTGGCGGCCTTATCGCGCCGCCGCAGCCCTGATTTTATGGCGATACTATAGTCACGGCTTTAGCCCAATGGGGTAACCCAACCCGACCTACTATATGATGTGTATGGGGCTTGGCTTTTCTACACGATAATGTCATCATCTTGTCATGCTTTTGCTTTTTCTTTGAGTCGCCCAAAGGAGGTTTTTCGGAGAAAAGAATGGCCATGACGATGATACTAGCTGATGACCCGCCTTTTTTGTCGCCGATGCGGCGCCCCACGACCAACCCAGAAGCCTGTCCAGCTTTGGTTTTGAATGCCGACTTCCGACCGCTGAGTTATTATCCCTTATCGCTGTGGTCGTGGCAGGACGCGATCAAGGCGGTGTTTATGGACCGCGTCAACATTATTGCCGAATATGAGACCAAAGTGCGCTCGCCGCAGGCTGAGTTTGCTCTGCCGAGCGTGGTGGCGCTAAAAACTTATATCAAGCCGCCGCTATATCCCGCCTTCACTCGCTTCAATGTGTTTTTGCGCGATGGCTTCTCGTGCCAGTATTGCGGCGCGCCGCATGATTTAACTTTTGACCATGTGATCCCCCGTCGCGCTGGTGGGCGCACGACATGGGAAAATGTTGTCGCTGCTTGTTCACCGTGTAATTTACGCAAAGGCGGTCGCTTGCCGAAACAAGCCGCGATGCTTCCACGAACGACGCCGCGCCAGCCGACGGTGTATGAGTTGCACGAGAGTGGTCGACGCTTTCCACCCAATTACATGCATGAAAGTTGGCAAGACTATCTCTATTGGGATAGCGAGTTGGAGCCGTAAGCTTAAATTTTCTCGGAAATACGGATCGCGGTTTGACAGCCAAAACGGATCACAGAGCGCATCAGCTGATAGCCCGGCGCGGCCTCGGCGCCATGCTCAAGAGCAGTTTGGCGGTGCGCCGCTTCGTCGGCGCGAAAACCTTCAATGGTTGCGAGCAGCGCCGCATTCTCGCCCTGCGCCGCGTCTTGTCTCAGAGTTTCGATCTGGCTGGCATAATGATCGTCGATCACTTCTTCCACGGCCGCCGTGCAGGCCATAGCGGCTTTTTCACCCATTAAGGCCGTCACGACACCGAGGCTAAAGCCAGCAGCGTGCCATAGGGGTCCCAAAAGTGTTGGGCGAGTTTTATGCTGGTTTAACAGCGTATCGAAAGTTTCAAGATGTGCTTGCTCTTGCTCCGCCATCTCTTCGATCAGGGCGCAGGTTTTTTCCTTTCCCAGCAGGGCAGCGAAGACGGCACGTTGTCCTTCATAAATACGAACCGCGCCGTATTCACCAGCGTGATCGACGCGCAACATGGGCTCGAGCTTGTTGGTACGACGCTGCATTGCCTTAACCTTTAATCAGTTGTCTCGCCCATTATAGCGCGCCGCAGGGATGCGGTCATAGCCGTCAAAATGACGCTGACGATAAAATTATAGCCAGCCATAGAAATGCCAAATAGGCTAAAGGCAGGCTGATCGCAACGGACGACGGGTTTTTGCAGAGCCTGTTCGAGGCTTTCAAAGCCCATCATCATAGCGCTACTGGTACAACCGCTGGGCCCTTTCCACCAGCCATATTCGACGCCGGCATGAAAGGCCGCAAGGGCCGCCCCGCCGAGAAAAATCAGCATGGCGAGGGAAATCAGGATTTGCCTGAACTGCGGCCGCAAAGCGAGCGCGAGGCAGGGCACTGCTAGATAGTAAGGCCAGCGCTGTTTGAAACATAAATCGCAAGGCTCGAGCCCGCCAATATATTGGCTGGCTAGTGCTGTCGCTATGGTCGCGGTCGCGAGCAATAGGGCGGCGAGGTGAAGTTGGCGGGTGGTCATGACATATATCCTATGAGAAAGAAGCCGAGCAAAAGCACGATGACAAAAATCAAACTCAACAGATTAAAATAGCGTTCGATAAAACCACGGATCGCATCACCATAAGCATAAGCCAAGCCAGCTACGGCGAAAAAGCGTAACGCGCGACCCGCGAAACTGGCCAGCAAAAAGGGAATGAAGCCGAGACCTGTAATGCCGCTGGCGATGGTTGCCACTTTAAACGGCAGGAAGCTGACAGCCGCCGCCAATACAACCCAAGCACCCCATTGGTTATAGGTTTGGGAGAAGGTCTCCATCGCGCTTTCGGCATGGTAAAACGCAACAATGGGTTTGCCGATGAGGTCATAGCCCCAAAAGCCGATGGCGTAGCCGAGGCAAGCCCCCGCAATTGAGGCGAGGGTGCAGATGAAGGCAAGCCTGAATGCCGCTTGGCGATCGGCCAGCACCATGGGCAGCAACATGACGTCTGGCGGAATAGGAAAGACAGAGCTTTCCGCGAAGGAGACGCCCGCCAACGCCCAGCGCGCGCGGCGATGCGCGGCCATCGACATAGTCCAATCGTATAAGCGACGTAACATGGCCGAACACTACCTTTAATGTGTTTCCTGGCAAAGTGTTAAATCGATGCCGAAAAGCCATTTACGTCGGCACAACAAGGTCGTATAAGGCAGGAACGCATGGCTGCCCTTGTGGCGGAATTGGTAGACGCGACGGATTCAAAATCCGTTTCCTTCACCGGAGTGCCAGTTCGAGTCTGGCCAAGGGCACCATGCGACATTAATGCACTCGCCATCACTCTTGGCTGAATGGCGCTTCTCTTGTAAAACTTAAAGCCTATATTGATAGAGGAATTAGCCATGGGTGAAGCTCTCGCCAAAAGTCGTGTGAAGCGTATTGCGCAGGCGATGTCGCGTCTGATTGCCGATAAAGAAGATACTAAGCAGGTCTTTATCATTCTTGAGGCAACGGGCGAAGGCTCGGCCAAACGCAGTTTTAAGCGTTTTAAAAAGCAACAAAATGCGAGCAAAATTCTACAGGCGAAAAAATCTCTACTCGACCATTTGAGTGATCGCGGCTGGTTGCAAAGCCTGCCAGAAGGTAGCCTCGGGCGCGCTTATTATGACTTCACTTATCGCGAGAATTTGACCGCCGATGGGTTGGTTGAAGCCAGTGAAGAGGGTCGCGCTGAACTGCGTGAGCTTTCGGAAGAGCAAATGGTGTTCCATGCCCGACAACGTGACGCCCATGATCTGTGGCATGTCACAACAGGCTATGGCCGAGATCCTCTCGGTGAATTATCGCTTCTGGCTTTCACCTATCGCCAACTCGGTAATTACGGATTGCTGTTGATTATTCTTATGGGCCTCAAGATTATGCGCCGCGAAGCGCCTGGAATTCGTGCGTGGCCAGCTATTCGCGAGGGCTTTCGCCTTGGCAAGCGGGCGCAGTGGTTGGCGGCCGCTGACTGGGAATATTTGCTGACGCAACCACTGGATGCGGTGCGCGCGGAATTGGGTGTGGGCAAACCAGCTCGCTATCGCGACACAGTGCAGCTTATGCAAGCGCAATTGGTGACGGCTTAATCCGAACCTATGATCAAACTATATGGTCTCAAAAACTGCGACGGTTGCAAGAAAGCACTGCGCTGGTGTTTAGATCATGGCATCGAGGCTGATATCCATGATCTGCGCCGCGATGGGGTGTCTCAGCGGCAAATTCAAAACTGGTTAAGTTCGGTTGGTGTTGACGGGCTGGTCAACCGCCGCGGCACGACATGGCGTCAGCTGTCCGAAGATCTTCGCGCGCAAGTGGAAGATCCCAAGACTGCGGCGGTGACAATTGCCGCCCATATCGCTTTAATCAAGCGGCCCGTGGTTGAGGCCGAGGCGCAGGTTTTTGTTGGTTTTTCCGACGCGCTTAAAGCCCACCTCGCCGGATCTTAAAAATATAAACTGCCCGCCCTTTGCTATCGGTTGTCTCCGCTTGAGCAATTAAGCTGTGCCCTGCCTCGCGACAAAAATGCGGGATATCGAGACGGCTCATCGGGTCCGAGGCCTCGACTTCGACCTCTTGCCCAGGGTCCAGATCAGCTAATATTTTTTGTGTCCGCAAAACCGGTAAGGGGCACTTCAGTCCCAACGCATCAATCCGTAGCGTCATACGCTACCTTTAGCGGCTCTGTACTGTGCCATGCTCGCAAACAGCTCGGCAATCTCGGCTTGATGGCTGCTGCCGAACTCGCGATAGAGCGTCGCGCAATTGACCATCAAGCGCTCGCGATCGCCCCAGCTGTCAAACACGCCCAACGAAATATCGAGCGCAGCTTCTTGGTAACTCATACCGGCGTCATAGCGCTGACGCGCTTCGTGGCTCAAGGTCTCGAGATATAATTTTACCTGCGCCACGCCGTTTTTGGTGGTAATCGGGCCATGGCCGGGCACGATGGTCTCGACATCCATGTCCATGATCATCTCGCAGGCGCGGATCCAATTGGCAACCGGCCCCTCCCACAGAATCGGATGACCACCAATAAACAAAATATCTCCGGTGAACACGGTGCGGTCGGCTGGAACATGCACCAGCGTATCGCCTGGTGTATGAGCGGGGCCGACATGTAAGAGATGCACTGTCTTGTTGCCGACCTGAATGTCGAGTTGATCGTCAAACAAGGTGTCGGGCAGTTTTTGTGTGACCGATTTGAAATCAAACGGACCGAAGCAATGCGCCAGGTAATCACCGAGCGCGCCTAAATCGGGCGCAGCATCTAGGAAGCCTTGCACAAGTTGCGGTGGTTCCATTTGCATATGGGCATGGGTGGCGCGATGCGCGATAATTTGCGCGTCTGGGCAACAACAATTGCCGTTACAGTGATCGCCATTGTGGTGCGTGTTGATCACTTTATTGACGGTTTTTGCCGCCGGAGTGGCATTAGCGTAGGCCGCGAGCATCTCTTGCGTCAGGGGCGCGTCGAACAATGTATCGACGACCAGCGCTTGATCTTCATCGACGATCAGGCCGGAATTCGACCAGCCCCAGCCACCATCAGGTTGCAACCACGCATAGGCGCCATTGCCGATTTCATGCAAGCCTTTGGTATAGGCAAATTTTGGATGGTTTAATGTCACTTCAGCCTCCTCTACGACACGCTAGTATAGCCCAGCATTAACTGCTGAAAAGGGCCTCGCTGTCTCACCAGCCGATAAGTTAGCACGGCTGTCGCCAATTTCGGGCGCGCTGACAGTGGTCAATGTGGCACTTGGGGAAATCGATGTCTTCCTCTATACTCGCGCCAAATTTTGCTAGGAGGAGATAAAAATGGCAGTTTGCATGGTTGGATGGGGACACACGAAATTTGGCAAATTGGAAGATCGTGGGATTGAAGATCTCTTGGTTGAAGCGGCCAATGAAGCGCTGGCGGATGCCGGTGTCGAGGCCTCGGAAATTGACGCGATTTATATTGGTACCTTTAATGCCGGCATGTCGGAGCAAGATTTTATTTCCTCCATGGCTTTGCAAGTCAGCGATCATTTCCGTTTCACGCCATCAACACGGGTCGAGAATGCTTGTGGTACTGGATCAGCGGCCGTGTTTCAGGGCGCGAATTTGATCGAAGCGGGGCATGCGCGCCGTGTCCTAGCGATTGGCGTAGAGAAAATGACACATTTATCGAGCCGCGATGTTGGCGCCTGCCTGTCGCGCGCCAGCTATATGCCTGAAGAAGGATCGCAAGGTTTGACCTTCCCCAGCATTTTTGGCGTGATTGCGGGTAAATATTTCCAGCAATATGGTGATCACAGCGATGCGCTTGCTCTGATTGCCGCCAAGAATCATAAAAACGGTAGCGTTAACCCGCTTGCCCATATGCAGAGCGATTTGGGTTATGAATTCTGCCGTAACGAGTCTGACAAAAACCCGATCGTCGCTGGTCCCCTCAAGCGCACCGACTGCTCGATGATTTCGGACGGCGCCGCGGCCGTTGTGCTCACTGATGAAGAAACGGCAAAGACGCACGACAAAGCTATCGCTATTCGGGCGCGGGCGCAGGCCAATGATTTTCTGCCGATGTCGAAGCGGGATGTGATCGCTTTTGAAGGCCCAGCCACGGCATGGCGCAGAGGTCTGAAGGCAGCAGGCATGCAGCTTGAGGATTTATCGCTGGTCGAGACGCATGACTGCTTCACGATTGCTGAGTTGATCCAATATGAAGCGATGGGCTTGACCAAAGCTGGCGAAGGGGAACCCGCGCTGAAGGAAGGTTGGGTCTATAAGGATGGTAAATTACCAGTCAATGCATCGGGCGGGCTGAAGGCTAAAGGGCACCCCGTTGGCGCAACAGGGGTTTCCATGCATGTTATGTCGGCTCGCCAGTTGATGGGTGACGCTGGTGAGATGCAGGTTAAAGACGCTAAAATTGCCGGCGTGTTCAATATGGGCGGCGCGGCGGTCGCCAATTATGTCTCGATCCTAGAGCGGGTCAAATAAGACCGCGCGGCGGGCAAAACAAAAGGGGCCAAGCTTGGCCCCTTTTTTATGCGATTATAATCGGAGCTTATTGGCTAAACTGTTGCAGATACGCGATCACGTCATCGCGGTCGCTTTCTTTGCGCAAGCCGCCAAAGCTCATGATTGTGCCTTGTACAACAGTGCGCGGGTTTTCGAGGTAAACCGAGAGCAGCTCAGGTGTCCACGACTTATGCTCGGCGGCGAAGCTCTGCATGCCTTTGGAATAGTTATAACCATCAACCGTCGCGATGCCACGATTTAAGAGATTGTTGAGCTGCGGGCCAATGCGACCCTTCGCACCCTCGCCGACCATGTGGCACGACATACAGCGTTTAAAAATTTTCTCGCCTTTGGCAACATCGCCAGCCTGTGCTGTTGGCACGAGGATGAGGGACGCAGCTAGAAAATATAAAGTTCGAAGCATGATAATGTCTCCTTGGAAAATGCTGCTCCGTATCTACTGCTAAAATGCGTGGATGACCAGCCCAAATGCGAGCTGCGCTTGGGCGAATTGCCGCTAGGGCACCAGCCACTGCATCAGCGGCGTAGCACCCTGAAAATCAAAATATGCTCGCCTGTGGCCGCTGGCGGCAAGATAGAGCCACTCGATGGTCTCGATTTTGGCTAGCACTGGCTGGAAATTGATGGCGCCATCTTCGGTGGCAGCCGCATCGAAACGGGCCAGTTCGGGGCTTTCGATTGGCGTGCCAGGCGGCTGGTCGACTTGATAGCATTCGCGGCTCATCGGTGCCGTGGCATCCCAAGCTGTTTGCCAGCTGGTACCCTTTGGCAAGCTGAATTGGCAAGCGACGCGGAGTTGAATTTTTTGTCCGGCGTCATAAAACAGCATAGCGCCGCGCGGGTTGGCCATGATTTCCGCAATTTTGGTCGAGCGCTGGTCGGTATGAAAACGCAACTGCCTTTGCTCGAGATCATAGCTACGTAAAACAACTGTCCGTACCCGCGGCGTGCCGTCAAGTCCCAGTGTCGCGACGCTCGGCGTGTGAAACGGCGCTCGCCGGTCGGCGACGCCGCGCGCTAAGAGTTGCAAGGCGTAATCGAGTGAGCCAGCAAGATCGTCATAGCAGCCAAGTGTGGGGGGCGGGTTTTTTGATTTCGTCATAGGCTTTATATAGTCGCATCAGTGCCGCCGACCAATGCGGCAAGGTTTACCGCTGACCTAGGTCAGCGCGGCGCAAGAACAAAGATGAAGCCGTCATGGCGATCAGACTTAAACCGCTGAGCCACCAGAAGCTCCCCATGATTGCTCCCGTCATGTCGGATATTTTGCCAACGAAAACTGGCCCGAAAAACCCGCCCAGATTGCCCAGCGAGTTGGCCAGCGCAATACCGGCGCCGAGTGCGATGGCCGGCATATACCGACCCGCAATCGCCCAGCACAGGGGCAGACCAGATAGAACGCCAGCAAAGGCCGTACTCAGCCCGATTAAAAGTCCGACGGCATTTCCCGCCGAGGCGGCGGCAATGGCCATGCCCAAGGCTGAAACTAGACAACATAGCGGTAGGGCCCAGCTGCCTTTAGGGCTTTTATCGGCCCAGCGATTGACGAGAATCATGGCCGTGCCGCCAACGAGATTAGGTATCGCGACGAGAAAGCCAATTTCGAGATTGGTTTCGATGCCCGCCTCGCGCAAGATTGTCGGGATCCAGAACGAGATGGCATAACCGCCGGTGGCTAGACAGCCATAGATCAGAGCGATTTTCCAACTCCAAGGTTCCTTGATGCCGGCGATGATGGAGCCGTGTTCGCGCGGCGTGCCAACCTGGCGCTCAGCTAGGATTTGGCGTTCCGCATCGTTCAGCCAAGGCGCCCGCGACGGATTGTCGGCAATAATCACATAAATTGCGAAGGCAACAATAAGTGCCGGTAGACCCGTGAGGACCATCAGCCATTGCCAGCCTTGGATGCCCCACGCGCCGTCGAAATATTGCAATATGGCGCCACAAATCGGCCCGCCGGCAATACCCGACAAAGCCAAGGCCGACATGAAAACTGCCAACATGCGTCCGCGATGGCTTTCGGGAAACCAAATTGAAATAAAATAAATCACGCCGGGGAAGAAGCCTGCTTCCGCAACCCCGAGAAGAATGCGCAATAGATAAAAAGAGCCGGGTGATTGCACTAAGGCCATGGCCATGGTCGCCACCCCCCAGACCACCATGATCAACGCAATCCAGAGTTTTGCACCGACCCGCTCGAGGATATGGTTGGAAGGGATTTCAAACAGCACATAGCCAACAAAAAACAAACCCGCTCCCAGCCCAAAGGCCGTATCAGATAAGCCGAGGCTGGCGCCCATTTGTTGTTTTGCGAAGGCAATATTGACGCGGTCAATAAAGCTAATCAGAAAGCCGAGAAAAAGTATTGGCAGAAGCCGCCAGGCGATTTTTCGCATTAAAGCTTCAAACGCATTTTCATCCATGGCTTTACGCTCCTCAACACAAAACAAACAGACGTCGTGCGGTCTGCCGCTGGCGTCATGCGCCGTATTGTATGCCTGTCTGACGAAGGAAAGCCAGTGCAAAAGCGAGGTCGGGGGGGCGTCGAAGCCAGGTGGAGGGTGCCGTCATCCGCTTTAGGCCGCGTTCAATATAGCCAGCAAATGTCGAGGCATCGATATTACTGCCGCAAATCAACACGCCAACTTTTTTGTGCGCGAGATGCGGGCGGAAATGATCGGCATGAACGATTAGCCCGGCCAGCGCCGTTGCAGCCGCGGGTTCGATCGCCAATTTTAGGTCTTGCTCGGCGACCGCCATGGCGGCGCAAATATCTTCATCTTCGACAACGACAAGATGGTCGAGCAAATCATTGTTAATTTGGTAGCAGTAATCGGTCGTCATCGGGGTGCCTAGGCTATCGGCAATGGTGTTGATTTGGTCTGATCGAACCGCCTGTTTCGCGGCAAAGCTTTGCTGCATGGTATTGGCGCCGCGCGGTTCAACACCAAAAACCTTGAGCTTCGGGTGTAAAAGCTTACCGCCTGCAGCCAAGCCGCCCGATAGGCCACCGCCGCCAATAGCGACAAAAATCGCGTCCAAGCCACCGCTTTGCTCGATCATCTCGGCGGCAATGGTGGCCGTTGCTTGGGTGACGGCGGAGCCATCAAATGGATGGGCAAATAAATAGTTCTTTTCTTCGGCGATGGCTTGGGCTGCCTGGTAGGCTTGCGGGCCTGGCTCAAAAAGCTCCACCTGTGCGCCCGTCGCTTCTGCCATTTTGACGCGCAAGGGGCTGGCCGTGTTCATGATGCACAAATGAGCCGGTATGCCGATTTCGCGCGCCGCCAGCCCGACAGCGATGGCGTGGTTGCCGGCGCTGGCCGCTGTCACCCCCAAGGGTGCTGGTTCAGTGGTTAAAAGCCGCGTCAGAGCGCCACGAATTTTAAATGTGCCACCCTTTTGCCATTGCTCCATTTTGAAAAAAAACTCCGTATTGGGATAAATCTGACCTAGGGTCGGCGTCTCAATGGCCAGCGTCGGTGTCGTATGAATGCGGCCACTCAGCAGTGCCCGTGTTGCGGTCAATTGTGCAAGCGTGATCCAATGCATAATGCGAGCCTTCCTTGTTATTTTTATTTGGCTCCCGACAGGCTAGGCAAAATCTAACGCCAATGCAATCACCGCTAGGCTTAAGCTAGAAAAAAGTGGAAGGGCTGGTGATCCCGGCGCGATTTGAACGCGCGACCCCCAGATTAGGAATCTGGTGCTCTATCCTGCTGAGCTACGGGACCACGCCCCGACAATAGCGGCTTAGCGGTTACCAAGTCAAAGTGCTGATCGCCCTAAGGTGCGGAAAATATCTGGCAAACAGCATCTTGATCATGCCATAATTTTCTGGCGACATTATACCAATGAGAAGACGAAGGATCCCGATAATGCGTGAGCTATTCACCGGCCGTTTTTTATCACCAGCCCTCGCCTTGGCCGCGATCTTGTTTGTTACAGCTTGCGGGCCTCAAATGACCTTGATCAGCGAGGGGCAAGAGGCGGCGATTGGCAAACAACAGCATGGTAAAATCATTGAAGAATATGGCGGGCGTCTGCAATCGCCGGCCCTGCAGGCTTACGTCGATGGTATTATGAAGCGGGTTGCTCAAGCCTCTGACCGTCCTGATATTCCCTATCAAATTTTCATTTTGGATACGCCGATCATCAACGCTTTTGCCTTGCCGGGCGGCTATACCTATGTCACGCGCGGGCTGTTGGCTCTGGCTAATAATGAAGCGGAATTGGCGGGGGTTATTGGCCATGAGATTGGGCACGTGACTGCACGGCATTCGGCGCAGCGCCACACGGCGGCGGTGGGGGCAAATATTGTCGCTAATATTTTGGGCGCCGTAGCGCGTGCGCAAGCGCCGGGAACGGAAAATGTGGTTGGCAAAGCCGCTCAGCTCGGCGGCAGCGCATTGCTGGCTGGCTACAGTCGCGGGCAGGAATATGAAGCCGACGATATTGGCGTGCGAAGCAGTGCCAAGGCGGGTTATGAGCCAGAAGCGGCCTCCCGCTTTCTCGCCAGCCTTGGTCGCGAGAGCGCTTTTCAGGCCTCGCTCGCCAACCGCCAGGCTTCGCCTTTGGCGGACTGGTTTTCCACCCACCCTAATACGCAAGAGCGGGTGCAGCGCGCGCGACAAATCGCCTTGCCCTATCGGATTGACGGCGACACCTTCCGACAAGGTCGTAATGCGCATTTACAGGCGATTGCCAATCTTGTTTATGGCGATCAGGCCGACGGCCGTCGCGTTAAGATCGTGACCGTCAAAACAGGCGATACAACCAGTGCTTTGGCCGAACGGATGGCAGTGCCAGATCACCGCTTGGAACGGTTTATGATTCTAAATGGCTTATACCCTGGTGACAGCCTTGTCGCCGGAGCGAAAGTGAAGCTTATTCAGTAGAACGCTCTGCCGCGCCTTACTCTGCAGCCATGACGGTTTGCCGTAAGGCCAATCCGTCTTGGCGCGCTAGCAAAATGTCCCGCAATTTGCCGAGGGCTTCGTGCTCAATCTGTCGCACACGCTCTTTTGACAAACCCAGCTCATTGCCGAGATCTTCGAGCGTGCGGGTGTCGTCTTCAATGCGGCGTGAGCGGATGATGGTCAATTCTCGCGGCGATAAGGTTTGCAGCGCGGCCAGCAGGGCTGAGGTGCATTTTTGCGTATCGAGCCGGCCAGCGACATTGGCCTCGGGCTGTTCGCGCTCACATATCAGCAAGTCTTGCCACTCAACAGAGGAACCGTCATCGCCATCGCTCAAGGGCGCGTTGAGCGAGCGATCGCTTCCCGAGAGACGTGCTTCCATTAGCGTGACATCTTCTTTGCGAACACCTAATTGCTTCACAACATAATCTCGCGCTTCTTCGGTCATATGGTTACCACCATCATTGATCCGCGCGCGCAAACGCCGCAGGTTGAAAAATAGGGATTTCTGCGCCGCCGTCGTGCCGGTGCGCACAATCGACCAGTTACGCAAAACAAAATCTTGTATCGAGGCCCGGATCCACCAGCCAGCATAAGTTGAGAAACGCACACCGCGCTCACGGTCGAACCGTTCAGCGGCCTGCATCAGGCCGATATTACCCTCTTGGATGAGATCTGACATCGCCAGCCCGTAATTGCGGAACTTTGCGGCCATGGCCACCACCAGTCGCATATGGGCCCGGACGAGAATATGAAGCGCCGCCTCGTCGCGGTCTTCAATCCATTTGCGTGCGAGCTCTTGCTCGTAATCGAGCTCAAGGAGCGGCATCTTCATCGCTTGTTTGATGAAATCTCTGCTTGCTGTTTCAAAAGCCCCAGTTTCGACTTGTGCCATGCTGTTTCCTCCTAAAGAGGAATACGAGGCAAGTCGGTAAATGGTTCACGCGGTACCATCAGATTTTTGGAGGAATCTGACTAACCTGCTGAACTAAATGGCTTATTATTCTGCAGTTTCGCTATTTTTGGTGCTGCTGGCGGTGGTTTTGGCGAGAATAGCTTCCAAGTCCTGAATGGCTTCGTCATCCGTTTTGTTATGGATGGTGGCGTATTCGCGGGCCATGCGTCCAAGCGCTTCTTCATAGAGTTGGCGTTCGGAGTAGCTTTGCTCAGGCTGGGTTTCACTCCGGTAGAGGTCGCGCACCACCTCGGCGATGGCAACAATGTCGCCCGAATTGATTTTCGCCTCATATTCTTGCGCCCGGCGGCTCCACATGGTGCGCTTAACGCGCGCCCGTCCACGCAAGGTTTTCAGCGCCGCTTCTTGCATGTCGGCATCCGCCAGTTTCCGCATGCCGTTGGCCTTCACTTTATCGAGCGGGACGCGCAAGATCATTTTTTCTTTGTCGAAATTAATTACGAAAAGTTCGAGCGATATGCCGGCTATTTCGCTGGTGCTGATTTCCGTAATTTGACCAACCCCATGGGCTGGGTAGACAACATGCTCGTTCACCCGAAAGCCTAGCGCTGATTTACGATCAGCGGGCGGCGCAGTTGTTTTTGAAGGGCTTGGCTTAGCGGCAGCTTTTGGCTTAGCGGCAGCTTTTGGCTTAGCGGCAGCTTTTGGCTTAGCGGCAGCTTTTGGCTTAGCGGCAGCTTTTGGCTTAGCGGCAGCTTTTGGCTTAGCGGCAGCTTT